>CATYZV010000008.1 GCA_958415865.1 uncultured Selenomonadaceae bacterium | reverse complement strand
TTATAAAAGTACCTTTATTTATTATTCCTTTAGAAGAACAAAAAGAAATTGCTGATTATCTTGATTCCAAATGCCAAGGGATAGATGCAGTTATTGCGGGCCGTGAAAAGCAGCTGGAAGTTATAGCTGAGTATAAGAAATCTCTGATTTATGAGTATGTAACCGGCAAGAAAGAAGTTATCTGAGTATGATAAAAGCAGCTATCCATAGAGATGGCTGCTTTACTTTTGGGCTATAAAAGGGTATAATAAAACACATAAGGAATGCAGCGTTTCGCAGCGTCAGCATTCCCCGCAAATGTGAGGCTTGTAGAAGAAGCTGCCCGCCGTAAGCGTGAGGCGGCTTTTTTCGTGCTCAGAAACTAATGATTAGTCTTTGAAGCACAAAAGGATAATGTAGAGTTCAGTAGCCGAAATTGCTTTACTTTTAAGGTGCAAAAAGGTATAATAAAACACATAAGGAATGCAGCGTCTCCAGCGTCAGCATTCCCCACAAAATATTTGAACATTGATGAAGAAGCTGCCCGCCGCAAACGTGAGGCGGCTTTTTTCGTGCTCAGAAACTAATGATTAGTCTTTGAAGCACAAAAGGATAACGCAGAGTGCAACAGCAGAAGCTGCGGCGACGGATGCCACGTTAGTGAATACGACGTCGATTAAAGACGGTACTAAAAGCGTGTCAATCATACGTTATCACCTCCCCGAATGGGGAGCCGACTCGCTGTATTCCCTATGCTTGGTATTAGTATAGCATATAATTAGTGCTTTTTGAAGTTGAGATAGAATACTTTACTTTTGAGCTATAAAAGGGTATAATAAAACACATAAGGAATGCAGCGTCTTGCAGCGTCAGCATTCCCCACAAATAGTATAGATTGATGAAGAAGCTGCCCGCCGTCAATATGAGGCGGCTTTTTTCATGCTCAGAAACTAATGATTAGTCTTTGAAGCACAAAAGGATAACGCAGAGTGCAGCAGCAGAAGCTGCGGCGACAGATGCCACGTTAGTGAATACAACGTCAATTAAAGACGGTACTAAAAGCGTGTCAATCATACGTTATCACCTCCCCGGATGGGGAGCCGACTCGCTGTATTCCCTATGCTTGGTATTTAGTATAGCATATAATTAGTGCTTTTTGAAGTTAAGATAGGATACTTTACTTTTTTAGGCTTTTGTTTTCTGTTCTAATTCTAGTACAAATTTATCAAAATCGGATACATATTCTTTATCTTGGATTATGCGGTATTTTTCAAATTCTGTCAGTGCATGAATTTTAGCTATTTCGGCAGTTACCTTGCCTGCATTTTTAAGCAATCCATATTCTAGCATTTGCAAAAATCCGTTAAGGCGTTTTTCCCAGTCCTGCATTGTCAAAGGAATTTTGCGCTGTGCCATACTTTCAGCAAAGTCTAAATAGGCTGTTACCATGCGGTTTAGTTCTTTAAGTTCTTCTGCCGTCAAATAATTTTTGGCAACAGTAACATCAGAACGTTTTATTTTTCCGTCCGGCATATCCTGCCACGAGGTCAAGCCCATATGCTGTTTTGTACTATCTGCGCGTTCGACGATTAATTCTGCTGCTGTATGACCGTGTACGGCATAGTGCATTTTATTTTGCACTGTAGCATAGAAGCGTTTGGTAGCTTTAGCTGTACGGTCATAATCAACGGCTGTAGCGTATAGATCCGTAATTTTTTGATAAAATTTGCGTTCGCTGGCTCTGATTTCTCTGATGCGTTCCAGCTGTTCATCAAAGTATTTATCAGTAAGGTATGTACCGCTTTTCAGGCGTTCATCATCCATGACCCAGCCTTTTATTGTATACTGCATAGCGATATCATTCACCCATTTGCGGAATTGAACAGCTCTTTCTGAGTTTACTTTAAAACCCACGGCAATTATTACTTGCAGATTGTAATGGTTGATATTTCGATTTACTTGACGTGTTCCCTCGGATTGAACTATCCGATATTTTCGGATAGTTGAGGTTTCGGATAATTCGTTGTCAGAGTATATCTTTTTTAGATGGCTATTTATTGTACGTATATTTACATCATAGAGTTGTGCCATTAGCTTTTGTGTAAGCCAGATATTTTCATCTTCATAGCGTACTTCTATATCATCGGCTTTGCTTCCTACTGATGATATAAAGGTCAGATATTCTGCTGCTGATGAACGAATGGATGTAGTTTCTTTCTTCTTCATTGGATGTTCCTTTCATATCTATTTCAAAATATATTATACCATGAGTCTTTGCTATTGAGTGTGTACTATAGTTAAGATAGAATATACTTAAATTAGATATGTTGGAGTAGTGAGGTGAATTGGTTTGAACAATATTTTGTCCGAGAAGGAATATCAGCATTTTATAATGGATGAGCTGGTTAAGAACGGCTATGTCATCAGAAATAGCAGGAATTATGACAGGGTATTTGCTTTGGATCGTGAGCTGCTGTTTAAGTTCCTGCATGATACACAGCCGGAGGCTATGGATTCTTTGCGAAAGATATACAAGGATGAGCTGGAAACTACGCTGATTAATTTCATCAATAATGAGATGGAGCAAAAGGGCGGTTCTTTGCTTGATATACTGAAAAACGGTGCGGAACTTTCCGGTCAGAAGCTGAAATTTATGTATACAAAGCCTGCTACCTCGTTTAATAAGCAGCTATTAGCGCAGTATGAGCACAATATTTTTTCGGTGATGGAAGAAGTTTGGGCGAGTGATGACGAACGGGTCGATTTAGTCATCTTTTTAAACGGCTTTGCTATTATGTCGTTTGAGTTGAAATGCAATGCGGCGGGGCAGTCGTATCAGGATGCCGTATATCAGTACCGCACACAGCGCAGTCCTAAGACGCGGCTGTTTTTGTTCAAATCGGGCTGTTTCGTCAATTTTGCTATGGATTTGAATGAAGTCCATATGACGACGAAGTTAAATGGTACGTCAACGTTCTTTCTGCCTTTTAATATGGGCAGCGGCAAGGGGATAGACAGCGGCGCGGGCAATCCTGTGTTTAAAGATAGATTCAGTGTGTCGTATATGTGGAAAGATATTTTGCGCAAGGATACGGTGCTGGAGCTTGTAAGCAAGTTCATATTCATCGACCGCAGGGGCAGGGCGGAGAATATAATTTTTCCGCGCTTTCATCAGCTGGATGCAGTGCGTCATCTGCTGGCTGATTTGAAGGTAAATCACACTTCGCAAAATTACTTGATTCAGCACAGTGCAGGTTCAGGCAAGACGAATACTATAGCGTGGCTGGCTCACCGCTTGGCTTCTCTGCACGATGATGATAATAAAGTCATCTTTGACAATATCGTCATAATCACTGATAGAGTAGTGGTGGACCGCCAGCTTCAGCGTGCTATCATGAGCATGGAGCACAAGAGCGGACTGATCCGCGTTATGGATGGGCAGTGTACCTCTGCCGATCTTTCGGATGCGCTCAACGGGAATACGAAGATAATAGCGACGACGATCCAAAAATTCCTCTATATCACGGATATGGTAAAGCAGCTCAAGCATAAAAAATTTGCCGTGATCATAGATGAGGCACATTCATCGACGGCGGGCAAGGATATGGCGGCTGTAACGAAATCGCTAGGCTCCGGAGAAGGAAAGTTTGCTAGTGCAGAAGATATTATCACTGATGAGATAGCGCGCAACGGCAAGCAGGCTAATGTGTCGATGTTTGCTTTCACCGCAACGCCTAAAGCCACGACTTTACAGCTGTTTGGGCGCGTCAATGCCAAGGGACAGCGCGAGGCATTTCATCTGTATTCGATGAAGCAGGCTATAGAGGAAGGCTTTATCCTCGATGTGCTGCAAAACTACATCTGCTACGATACGTTTTACCATTTGAATAAAGAAGTGGAAGATGACCCGCGCTGCAAGACGGCAGAGGCAAAACGGCAGATTGCGCGCTTTATAGAGCTGCATGATACGAATATAGCGCAGCACGTAAAGATAATCATCGAGCATTTCCGCTCATCGGTGGCAAGAGAGCTGGGCGGACAGGCAAAGGCGATGGTCATCACTGCTTCGCGTCAGGGGGCTGTAAAATATTATAAAGCGTTTCATGATTACATCAGCAGCAAAGGGTATGAAGATATGAAAACACTGGTGGCTTTTTCCGGCAAGGTGAAGCTGCCGGGCGATGAATTTGAATACAGTGAAGCCGGTATCAATGGCTTTAGCGAGGCAAAGCTTACGAGCGTATTCGATAAGCCGGAATGTAAATTCCTGATTGCGGCAAATAAGTATCAGACGGGCTTTGACCAGCCGAAGTTGTGTGCTATGTACGTATTGAAAAGCCTAAAGGGCGTAGCGGCGGTACAGACATTATCACGGCTCAACCGCATCTGCCAGCCGTACGATAAGCGGACTTTTATACTGGATTTCAATAATGATTATGAAAGCATCAAAAAGGCTTTCGCGCCGTACTATACAGCCACGATGCTGGCAAATTCCGTAACGCCGAAAAGCATTTACGATCTTGAAGCGCGCATAGATGCCTACAGCATAATATCTCCGTATGATATTGAAGAAGCCAATGAAATACTATATCGGCAGAAAATATCGGCTAAAGAGAAAAAACAGCTCGTATTTTTGCTGAATAAAACGAAAAAATTGATAGAGCAGTACGATGAAGTACAGCGGCGTGAAATGATCATCGGGCTGCGCCGTTTCGTGCGTTATTATGAATTTCTATTGCAGGCCTCCAGCTTTGAAGATGTAGAACTGCACAAGAAGTACAATTTTATATCATATCTGCTGTCATACCTTAATATAAGCCATTCCGGCAGCGGCTTTGACATTACCGGCAAGATTAAAGCATCCGATTTTGTACAGAAAAAATCATCTGAACATAAAAAAGAGAAAATACTCGCACAGCCGATAATAAAGCTCCCGACAGCCGATTCCTTCGGCCTTAGTGAAGATAAAGAAAAACAGCTGTCAGAAATCATCGCTGAAATCAACAGCCGCATGGGTAAATCATACGATAATGACGTAGCGGTCAAAGCAATGCTGCAAGTGCGCGATATACTGATGAAATCCGGCGAACTAAAAGCCAAGGCACGCAGCAACACGGAAAAGAATTTTGAGCTTGCTTATTTTGACAGCATAGACGATGCCCTATTAGAAGGATGGTCGCAGAATCAGGACTTCTTTTCCCTGCTATTGAACAACAAAGATATCAAACAGCAGCTTATGGGAATATTTGCCGGAGAGATTTACAACAGCCTAAGACACAGCATTTGATGAAGAAGCTGCCCGCCGCAAGCGTGAGGCGGCTTTTTTCGTGCTCAGAAATTAATTAATAAAAAACCCCGCGATTGCGGGGTTTTGGGTTTGAGGCGATATATATTATTTTGCCATCAGTTCGGCGATGGTATTTGCTACGGCAGCAGGGTCGTCAGGCATCATGCCTTCAATTAATAGTGCCTGTGCGTAGAGTAAGTTGCAGTAGTCTTTGAACTGCTGGCTGTCTTTGCCGCCGTCGTGTACTTTTTGCAGGCGGGTAAAGAGTGCGTGTTTGGGGTTGATTTCGAGGATGCGTTTTGCTTTGAACATGGGGTTGTTCGCTTGGGCAAATGCTTGTTCCATGGCAAAGCTGGGTCCTTGTTCGTCGGCTACGAGGCAGACGGCACTGGATTTCAAGCGGCTGGTCATTTTTACGTCAGCTACTTTGTCGCCGAGTACTTCTTTGATGTCTTTGAGCAGTCCTTCATTTGTCTTGGCGATGTTTTCGGTTTCTTTTTTGGCTTCTTGGGATTCTACGTCGTCGAGGTCGAGGTCGCCGCGGCTGATGGAGTGGAACTGTTTGCCGTCGTATTCGTGCATTGCTTCGATGGCAAATTCATCTACGTTGTCGAGGAAGTAGAGTACGTTGATGCCTTTGTCGCGCAGGATTTCCATCTGGGGCAGGCTGTCGATGGCGGCGCGGTCTTTGCCTGTTGCGTAGTAGATCTTTTTCTGGCTTTCGGGCATTTGCTGTACGTATTCCTTTAGGGTGATGAGTTTGTCTTCTTTGGAAGTGGTGAACAGCAGCAGGTCTTTTAATTTGTCGATGGTGTCGCTGCCGCTGTACATGCTGCCGTATACGCCGATCTTAAGGGATTTGCCGTATTCAGCCCAGAATTTTTCGTATTTGGCGCGGTCGTTCTTGAGCATCGTGGCGAGCTGGCGCAGTATGTTCTTTTCGAGGTTCTTGCCGATGAGTTTTAATTCGCGGCTCTTTTGCAGGAGTTCACGCGAGATGTTGAGCGAGAAGTCGGGGGAGTCGACGAGACCTTTGACGAAGCTGAGATATTCAGGCAGCAGGTCTTTGCATTTGTCCATTATGAAGACGTGGCGCGAGTATAGCTGCAGGCCGGGTTCGTAGTCGCTGTGGTAAAGGTTGAACGGTGCATGGGCGGGGAAGTAGAGCAGGGAGGTGTATTCGATGGTGCCTTCGACTTTGTTGTGCATTACTTCCATAGGGTCTTCCCAGTCGTGGAAGAGATTTTTGTAAAAGTCGTTGTATTCTTCGGGCTTGATGTCGCTCTTGTTCTTTGCCCAGAGCGGCTGCATGGAGTTTAGGGTGCGGACTTCATTGCGTTTTATCTTGCCTGCGCCTTCGATGGGCTTGCCGTCTGCGTCCTTAGGCTGTTCTTCGATGGTGAAGTTCATCTTGATCGGGTAGCGGACGTAGTCGGAATACTTTTTGACGAGGTTTTGCAGGGTGTATTCATCGGTGAAGTTTTCTTCTGCTTTGTCGCCGTAGAATTCGGGCAGCAGCGTCAGGATTATGCTAGTGCCGTGCTTTTCTTTTTCACATTCTTCAATGGTGTAGGAACCGTCGGCGGTAGATTCCCATTTGTAAGCCTGATTTTCGCCGGCTTTGCGGGTGATGACGGTGATTTTTTCTGCCGCCATGAAAGCGGAGTAAAAGCCTACGCCGAATTGACCGATTAGGTCTTTGCCGGTGTCGCTGTTTTCTGTGCCGTTTTCTTTATTGAGCTGCTGGAGTTTTTCCAAGAATGCCTTGGTGCCGGATTTGGCGATGGTGCCGAGGTTTTCCTGTAATTCTTCTTTGTTCATGCCGATGCCGTTATCTGAGATGGTCAGCGTATGGCTGGCAGCGTCGGGCACGAGGAAGATTTCAAATGAGTCGTCGCCTTCCAGCAGATCTTTATTCGTCAGCGATTCAAAATGCAGCTTGTCGATCGCATCGGATGCGTTGGAGATTAGTTCGCGCAGGAATATTTCATGATTCGTATAGATCGAATGTATCATTAAATCGAGCAGTTTTTTCGTTTCAGCTTGAAATTGATGTGTTTCTTTAGCCATTGTAAACACTCCTTGTTTTTGTCAAAATAATTAGCACTCGTATGACATGAGTGCTAAACTACTTACTATTATACTTAAAATAGTCAAAAAGTCAATAGTTGGATAAAAGAAAAGCCGGAATCATTCCGGCAAAAGAGAGGAATTAGGTATCTTAGTAATTTATTTGCCCAAGAGTTCGCGTTCAATGCGTTCGTGAGCTTCAGGAGCCTGCTTTGCCATTTTTTCAGGGAAGCCGAACATGGATACGCAGGCGATATTGTCGCCGCCGACTTTCGGTGCGTCTGCTTTGAGCTGTTTGTTGGCAAAGTCCATTTCGCGCAGTGTTTCAAAGATGCCGTCAAAATCCACGTCGCCTTCGCCCATTGCGAGGTGCTGGTGAATCGTTACGTCGGATTTTCCTTTGGCGTTGAGCCATGGTGGATTGGCGATATAACGGCAGTCGAGCGTCTGGTTGAAGGTGTCGGCAAACAGTACATGAGTCAATTCATCGCCGGCGTAGCGCAGCATGGAGCGCACATCGCCTTTGCCTTGGTCGTAGAAGAAGCCGTGCGGAGAGGAGTAGACGTAGCCTAGGTTCTTGGAGCGGAACGACTTCACGAGGTCGCAGGTTTCGTTATTTAATTCGCAGAAGTCATAGGGATGCGACTGGATTTCCACGCGCAGCCCTTCGCGTTCTATGATGGGCAATAATTCTTCCATGGATTTAAACCACATGCCGTTGCAGATTTCCTGCTGATTGGGGTCGCCGGACAGTTCAGTGTTGATGACAGGCACACCCATATCTACGGCGATTTCAATCATGCGCTTCCAATTTGCCACGGCAAACTGACGCTGTTCCTCCGTCGGGCCAGACCAGCGGTATACGACGATGAACGAAGAGATTTCCACGCCCGTTTCCTTTAATGCTTTTCTGTATTCCGCTTCACATTCTTTAGAAAAGAGCGGATGCTTGTAAAACGGATTGATGCGAGGATGCGGCGACTGTTCAATATACTTATAGCCCCAGTCTGCTACCTGATGCACCATTCTATTGATATCCATCTGCTTTGCTAAGACATCGACATCAAATGCTATTTTCATACTCTTTTCGCCTCCGATTTATTTCGCTATTATATTTGATAGCCTACGCTTTTTAAGTAAGTTACGCTTTCTTTGACATCGCGCAGGCTGGTGGCAACGTTGCGTGGGTCGCGTTCCTGCTCTATGGTGATATAACCGCTGTAGCCGATTTCTTCCAAGGCACGCTTTATGCCGGGGTAATCGAGGCAGCCTTTGCCGATAGGGCACATGGAGCCTTTGCCGCAGCCTTCAAAGAAGCGTATGTGTTCGGACAATACCTGTTTGTAGACCGCTTCGTTTACGTCTTTGAAATGAACGTAATCGAGGCGGCCGGCACATTTCTTGAGCCATTCAACAGGGTCCATGCCGGAGTAGTAGAGATGGCCCGTATCAAGGCACAGCCCTGCCGTTTCGTAAGGTACATCGCGCAGCAGTGCTTCGATTTCGTCGGCAAATTCGATGTAGCCGCCCGCATGGGGATGTATCACAGCGCGCACGCCGTAGGAAGCGGCACGCTCACTGATGCCGATGATGTGCTTCATCATGCGCTGCCAGTCCTCGCGGCTCAGGCGCGGTGCCCTGTCGGGATGGCCGGCATTGTAGTCGCGTTCATCGTGTCCCCAGTCCATGACGGTCATGTAGGGCGTAGAGAAGTGCTGACCTTCATAGCGAGGCAGCGGCGGCAGCTTGGTGATCAGTGAGCAGATATCGTCCGTCTGGCGCAGCACGTCAGCGTAATTATCTTCGCTCAAGAGGTCGTTGAATATGGTTCCGGCTACGATAGCGAGATTATTCTTCTTTAGCTCTGCCGATACAGCTTCAATGTCGATAGGCAGATAGCCGTACGGACCGAGTTCAATCGCCCTGTAGCCGGCAAGCCCGGCTTCTTTTAATACCGTATGCCAGTCAGGCAGATAAGGATTTTTTACATCGTCAACACCCCAGCAGCAGGGTGCCCCGCAGATACTCATGGTCATGATGATTCCTCCTAGATTTATATATTGTTTCGCATTTTATTTTCGTATGTTTACGCTTATATTATATACTGTTTAGCCGTGCTGTGCTTTTATATTCCTGCACAGCCTGCACTATTGAAATGCTGATATATGTGGCTCTGCAAAAATTTTTCCGCTGAAAACTTTAAAATCCTGTACAGGGAAAATCACAGCTTGCCTTCTGCTTCGCGCTGAGCTAAGTCCTTCATGATGGTCGGGAAGATCTTGTCCAGGCGGTAGAGGAACAGCACGAGCAGCACGATAAGCCAGACGATGATCGGTCCGAACATGTAGATATTGACTACCATGTCGATAGCACTCTGGGGCTGTACGGCACTGCCGGTCGTAGATGTTACGTAGCCTGCATAGGAGAGCAGCCCCGTGAGGATTGCGCCGGTGATGCCAGAGCCTACTTTTGTGCCAACTGAACCGCCGGAGAAGATCAGCCCTTCTTGACGCAAATGGAATTTCCATTGACCGTATTCTACTACATCACCTAGGAATCCGAAGATGACGGAATTGAGCGGTGCAAAGCCGATGCCGCGGATTATGCAGCTGAACAGTACCCAGTTGAAGTCGAGGGGATTGAGCAGGTAGATGAGATGTCCGGCTAGTGCCAGCCCTACGCCTGCCATAGACATGGTTTTCTTGCCGTATTTTTGCAAGAGAGCAGGACTTAGAAATGTACAAGCCACGGTAATGAGTGTTTCAGTTAAATACAATATGCTAAACAGCGAATCGTCAAAGAAGATGTATTTGCAATAGTAAGGCAGTATAGTGCCGGTGATGTAGTAGATGACGTTCTGCATCATCCAGATTATCATTACCAGCCAGAAATATTTGTTGAAGAAAAGTGCTTGAAGTGATTTTTTTACGGGAATTTTAGTCGTCTTTTGACGCGCTTTGATGACTACTGTTTCTTTGCATTTGTAGAAGCAGAACAAGAGCAGTAGCAGTGCAAGAACAGCCCAGATAGACATTACTTTTACCCATGCTATCTGGTCGTCGCCGAATACTTTGATGAGCGGAAGCGTAGCAGAGATGGAGAGGATTCTGCCGAATGGAGACAATGCCATGCGCGTTATGGATAGCATACCCGTTCTTTCGATATGCGAGTCATCATCGTTGACAAGCTGCCGTAAGGCAGATTCAGTGCCGTGTAGCAGGCGGTCGTACAGAAATTGTACGTTATGAATAAGTAAATGAACTGTATGGTTTCAGATGTTTGAGGTACGGTGTATATTAAGACGATGGATATGGCAAATGGCAGGCTGTTCCAGAGCAGCCACGGTCTTGATTTGCCCCATTTGGAATTCGTTTTTTCGACGAGAAAGCCCATTATGACATCAGAAAATCCGTCAAAGCAGCGGGACAGCAGCATGACCATGCCGACCATAACAGGACTGATACCTGCGTAATCCGTATAGAAAAACGTCAGCACGCTCATCGCACCCCAGACGACATTTTGCGCTGTGTCGCCGAGACCGTAAGCTATTCTGGTAGACCAGGATAATTTCTGTGCACCACTCATATAAATACTCCTCCATATAAAAATCAAGAATTCAAAAATGTACAAAAATTCATCTACAAATATTGCGCTTTATAAGTACTTTGGCTTAAAGGTGATGAATTCATCATCCATCACCTTTAAAACCGTGTTATTTTATTTAGCTGTTCTTATTTATAATCTACCCAGCTTGCGCCGTTGTCGGCAGAGCGTACACAGTTTTCTACCCAGCGAACGCCTTCTACGCCTGCATGGACATCGGGATACCAGAAGTCAACTGCTGAATTGTTGTCTTTAGCGGTCATTGCCTGGGCAAAGCGGCTGTAGAGGTTGCTCCACGCTTCAAAAAGTCCTTCGGGATGGCCTCCGCCGATTCTGTCGTCGGCGAGTGCGGAGGGTGCTAAGTAGCCCATGCCGCGTTCGAGGATGCGGACGGGTTCGCCCTGTACTTCAAAGGTGATCTGGTTGGGGCGTTCATCCCACCATTCCATGGAGGCTTTTTCGCCGATTATGCGGATTTTCTGTCCGTGCATGGAGCCGCAGTTTACGCAGCTGGACCATACGTAGCCGATGGCACCGGTGTTGTATTCCATGATGGTCATGGCGTTATCTTCGAGCGGTGCGCGGGATTCGACGAAGGACTGGCGCGAACACATGAGGCGTTTGATCTTGAGTTCGGGTGCGATGATTTCGGAGAGGTAGAGCGGATGGGTGCCTACGTCGCCTAGTACGTAGGAGGGACCTGCCATCTTGGGATTGACGCGCCACTTGGTGGAGGCGGTATTTTTTTCTACGGCGACGTTGTGGAAGCCGTGGGCAAACTGCATTTTGATTATGCGGATTTTGCCGAGCTTGCCGGCTGCTACCATCTGGCGTGCTTCTTCGATGACTTGATGGCCTGCATAGCCGTACGTTACGCCGACTACTTTGTTTTGCTTATGAGAGAGTTCTTCTAGTTCCTTGGCTTCTTCGGTGGTAAAGCACAGCGGTTTTTCGCAGACGACATGCAATCCTGCTTCCAGTGCTGCCTTGGTGATGGCAAAGTGGGTGCCGTTGGGGGTGGCTATGGATACTGCTTGAATGCCGTCGGGGCGTTTTGCTTCTTCGGCGAACATGGTCTTGTAATCGGGGTAGAGCCTGTCTTCTGCTACGTGCAGCTGCCTGCCAAAATTTTTGCCGCGTTCGGGATCGATGTCGAAGGCTCCTGCTACGAGCCGGAAGTTGAAGTCTCTTAGTGCTGCCGAGCGGTGAATGTAGCCTATCTGGCTGTTGATACCCCCGCCGACCATTGCCCAGCGGATGGGATTTTCGATTTTTTTCTGTCCGTAATACATAATAAATACTTCCTTTCGTTTGCTGTTTTTATTTTATCTTGTAAATTATTTTCTCTTGATTACAGTTAATATTATATAATGAAAGAGAAATATCTGCCTTTGTATTACTGCACGGGTTTAATAGCGTTGATCTTGTATTTCAAGGACTGTATAAAAATCTTAGCAGAAAAACTTCATATTCCTGCATGGTGATGATTACGACTGATTGCGCACTCCTTTTAATTCTTTTAGATAAAATTTGCGGTAGCGCAGCGGTGTCATGCCGACTACTTTGGTGAACAGGCTGATGAAGTAATTGGTGTTTTCATAGCCAACGAGCGTGGCGATGTGCGTGGCAGGGTAATCGGTGGAGATCAAGAGCGTCTGCGCCAGTCCCATGCGGCGGCGTATCACGTATTGGATAGGTGTAGTGCCGGTCGATTTCTTGAATAGATGGGATATGTAGGAAGCAGAACAGCCCAGCGCAGAGGCGAGGTCGCTGATGACGATGTTTTCTTGAAAATTGGCGTTGAGATAATTGAGGATGCGCCCCATGAACTGTTCGTCTCGACTCTGCTGTTTTGGCTCATCGGCAGGTTCGGGTATTTGGAGTGCCGTGAGAATGAAGGAAGCGCAGAGCAGCTGCACTGACATTTTGCTGTAGCGGTTTAGATTGTCGCCGGCGTACATCTGCTCGCAGAGAGCGTAGAGTGTATGGTAAAACCGCCCTGAGGTGCGAACAGGGGATTCTGCCGCGTTTATCAGGTGGTTGGGCGGCATGCCGATGCGCTGCAGGTTGGCTATGCCGATGCAGAAATCGCCTATCTCGGTGTCAAGCGAAGAGGAGACTTCGTGCAGGTCGCCTTGGTTGTAGAATATGATGTCGCCCTCTCGGACGGCGTAGCAATGGCTGCCTAGCTGATACGTACCGGAACCTTTGTAGATTAGTACGATTTCGCAGACGGAGTCGTGTTTGTGCAGCGGGCGTTCTACTTTATCGCGTTCTGATTCCTGCTTGTTGATGTAAACCATCGTCGGCAATCTGCCGTTTTTAAATATTTTGCTTAGCTGTTCATTTGTGTCCTGCCAGATCATAAATTTCCTCCTATAAAAAAAGACTGCCGTTAAGGCAGCCTCAATTTTAGCCGTAAGATATTATTTTGTTTCGCGGAACGAGAGCAACCCGTACTGGTAAGCGTTGATATCTTCCTGAGTGGCAGCATCTTTCGTATAGAGTGCTACGCAGTAATTGGAGTTTCTGCCTTTGAAGTACGTGTCGATGTACTGTCCGTTCTGTTCGATGGTCTTGTCGGGCTTGCCGTCTTTGTCGGAGTCGATATACGTTTTATTCGCTCCTACGGCGTAGATGGCATTGTGTCCGTTGATGGGAATCAGCGCGATTTCCTGGTAGCCGCGTTCTACTGCCATATGGGCGAACAAGTCGTTTCTATCTTGATCGCTGAGCTTGTCGAGATCAGGGAATGTATCGTTGCTGAAAGCGTTGGGAGAAACTACCCAGTATTTTGTCAAGGTATAGCCGTCGTTGGCGAATACGAGCACGTCGCCCTGTTCTTCGGGTGAAAGCACGCTGAGGTTCAATACGGCAAGCGGCTTCTGCGGGCATTTGATGCTGTAGCCGAAGCGTTCGCTGGTGTAGATATAGCCGTCAGCGGCAAATGCAGTGCTGGCTGTCAGCAGGATTAAAAGGCTCATTAAAAACAGGGAAATTCTCTTTAATTTCATGGCTTAATCTCCTTTAAGTTATATAATAGAGGCATTAGCGCAGTTTTTTGCTGTTGGCTATATTATATTACAGCCGTGATGTTATGACAAGGCGGCAGCCACTTTGCAGTGATTGCCGCCGCGTCATTGTTAAATTTGAATTGCAGTGTAAACTTAGATGTATTTTTCCGGGTCTGCTTTCTTTTCGGCTTCTTTTTTGCCTGTGATCATATCGGTAACTTTCATTACGACGAGATACATTACAGGGATCAAGAATACCCCGATGCAGGTTGCAAACAGCATGCCGCCTACTACAGCGACACCCATGTTATTGCGGGCACCTGCACCTGCGCCGGTAGCTATTGCCAGCGGCAGGCAGCCGATGATGAAGGCGAGCGAGGTCATGATGATCGGGCGCAGGCGGAGTTTAGCTGCCTGAAGTGTTGCCTTCAGCGGAGCCATGCCGCGGTCGACGCGGACTTTGGCGAATTCAACTATCAGGATAGCATTCTTAGCTGCAAGACCGATGATTACGATGATACCGATCTGCATGTAAATGCTTATCTGGAGGTTGAGGATGAATGCCGACAGCAGTGCGCCGAGGATGCCGGTGGGCACTGTCAGGAGGACAGCGTAGGGCACGCTCCAGCTTTCATACAGAGCTGCCAGGCAGAGGAATACGAATACGAGCGCGAGCAGCATGACCTGCAGCGTAGAGCTGCTGGCTTTCTGTTCTTCGCGGCTCTGGCCGGACCAGTCGATATTGTAGCCGCTGCTTACAGGGGCTATTTCATTTACGACTTCCTGCATAGCTGCCATGGCCTGGCCGGAGCTGTAGCCGTTGGCTGCGTTGCCCTGGATCATTACGCTCTTGGTTGCATTGAATCGCGAGATGATGGACGGGCCGGAATCCAATTTCGGTTTCAAGACGGTATTCAAGGGAACCATCTGGCCATTGGCACCGCGGATGAAGATAAAACGGGTTGTATCAGCTTCGTTGCGGTAGCCTTTATCAGCCTGCAAAATTACTTTGTAGGTGCGGCCGAACTGGTTGAAGTCGTTGATTTCCGTGCCGCCAAAGTTGACCTGCAGGGCAGTGAATACATCAGAGATGTTGAGGCCGAGATTTTTGATCTTTTCGCGGTCAAGTTCAAATTCGTACATCGGTGAGCTGATGCTGTAGATGGTGTATACTCTCTGGAGTTCGGGACGCTGGTTGGCAGCGGCGACGATCTTCTGAGCTACATCATTGAGTTCTTCATTCGTGTGGCCTGATACGTCCTGCAACTGCAGGTTGAAGCCGCCTACCATGCCGAGACCCGGCAGGGACGGAGGATTCATCGCGATGATGGAGGCTTCAGGATACTTCATCATGCCTTCTTTCATCGCCATTCCGACCTGAGCGTTGATGCTCGTTTCGGGTGTGGTGCGTTCGCTCCAAGGGGCAAGACCGATGAAGAATACGCCGGCATTGGACTTAGCACCGCTTGAAAGAATGTCGTAGCCGGTGATGTTCATGACGCGTTCTACGCCGGGATTCTGGCGCAGGTCTTCAGCGAATTTTTCCGTTATTTCATACGTGCGGTTCAGCGAAGTGCCTTCCGGCAGGCTGAAGGAGACGAGGTAGAAGCCCTGGTCTTCATCCGGTATGAATGTCGTCGGCAGGATTTTGAACAATCCTGCTGTCATAAGGACGATGGCGAGCAGTGCCACGCAGCAGAGCTTGGCATGGTTGATCAATACACCGACGCATCTGACGTAGCCGCGCGTCATCCAGCTCATGAAGCGGTTGAAGCGGTCGAACAGCCCTTCGAGGAAGCTCGGACCGTCAGCGCGTTCAGAATGAGGCTTGAGCATCATAGCGCAGAGTGCCGGGGTCAGCGTCAATGCAACGAATGCCGACAGGCCCATGGAAATGGCTACTGTCAAGGCGAACTGGCGGTACAGTATGCCCGTCATGCCGCCGAGGCCTGCTACCGGTATGAACACGGAAGCGAGCGTGAAGGCGATTGCCACAACAGGGCCGGACACTTCGTCCATGGCGCGTCCTGTCGCTTCTTTAGCGGACAGCCCGTCTTCAGCCATGTGGCGTTCGACGTTTTCGATTACGACGATAGCATCATCGACGACCAGCCCGATGGCGAGCACCATGCCGAACAGGGTCAGGGTGTTGATGGAGAAATCGAGTACAATGAAAGCTGCGAACGTGCCGATCAGGGATACCGGCACGGCCAGCATCGGTATCAGCGTTGCACGCCAGCTCTGCAAGAAGATGTAGACAATCAGCATTACGAGCAGCAGTGCTTCGATGAAGGTCTGCACTACTTCGTGAATTGATTCGTTGATGTAAGTCGTGTTGTCGATGACGGCTTCGTATTTCATATCAGGCGGGAAGTCCTGCTGTGCTTCTTCCATTATCGCCTTTACCTGGCTTACGGTTTCAAGCGCGTTGGCATCACTCGTCAGCTGTACGCCGAATGCGACTGCATTTGTGTGATTGAACGATGCTTTGACGCTGTTGGTGCGTGCTCCCGTTTCGATCTTCGCCACGTCTTTGAGGCGGACGAACGAACCGCTGCCGTTATCGGATTTGATAATGATATTGCCGAATTCTTCCGGGGTTACCAGACGGCCCTGTACTTTGCCGATGTACTGGAATTCCTGATTTTCCGGCGAAGGCTGCTGGCCGATGGTGCCGGCAGGAGCCTGGACATTCTGTTCTTTGACCGCGTTGGTTACGTCGGCTACGGTCAGCCCGAGTTCTGCCAGACGGTCGGGATTGAGCCAGAGGCGCATGGAGTAGTCGGCACCGAATACGTTGAGGTCGCCGACGCCGGGCACGCGCTTGATCTTATCTACGAGGTAAATATCGGCGTAGTTCTTGAGGAATACGTCATCGTAAGTTCCATTCGGGGAGCTAAGCGAGATGACCATAGCCATATCGCTCGATGCCTTGCGCGTCGTAAGACCGCGCTGCTGAACATCGCTTGGCAGGCTGGGGTTTGCTACTGCGGCGTTGTTCTGGACCTTTACGGAGTCCATATCGCCGTCAGTGCCGAGGTTGAACACGACCTGCAGGCTGTAGCGGCCGTCGCTGGCTGCCGTGGAACTCATGTAGTCCATGCCTTCCGTGCCGTTGACCTGCTGCTCGATTACCTGCGCGACCGTTTCATTTACCGTATCGGCGTTAGCACCGACGTAAGTAGTGCTGACAGAAACGGTAGGCGGCGAGATCTGCGGGTACTGCGCTATCGGCAGGTTGATAGCCGAGATCGTGCCGAGAATGACGATGACGAGCGAGATTACGATAGCGAATATAGGACGGTTGATAAAAAATCTAGACATTTAGTTCACCTCTCCTGATTAAAAAGACAGACCTAATTCGTCAGGAGTTACCATGGT
>CATYZV010000007.1 GCA_958415865.1 uncultured Selenomonadaceae bacterium | reverse complement strand
TAAGTCAATATAGAGCTGGCACAAAAATTGCTTTTGAAAATATGTCTGTTGCCATAGCAACGTATTTTTTCTCCGATATCGTTTATCCTTATAACAGCTTCACTAAGAAGCCCGCTGAGCTAAATATAAAAATTCATCTTAATATCGGAGGACATACAATGGAAAAGAAAATGTTTTGCTGCCAATGCCAGGAAACTGCCGGATGCAGCGGCTGCACTGTAATAGGTGTCTGCGGCAAGCAGCCGGACACCGCTGCTATGCAGGATCTGCTGATCTGGGTAACGAAAGGGCTTTGCACGCTGACTACGCAGCTTCGCACTGAACAAGCTCCTATACCAAAAGATATAAACCATCTAATCACGAAGAATCTATTTATGACTATAACCAATGCCAATTTCGATACGAAGGCAATCACTGAGCAGATCGAAAAAACACTCTCTGTAAAAACATCTCTGCTGGCACAGATAGCCGATGCAGAGCATATGCCGGAAGCTGCACTGTGGTCGGCATCACCTTCAGCTTTTGCCGCAAAGGCAGCTACGGTCGGCGTGCTCGCCACTGAAAATGAAGATATCCGCTCGCTGCGCGAACTGCTGACCTACGGCTTAAAAGGCCTATCTGCTTACACTAAGCACGCTAATGCTCTGCAAAAAGACGATGAAGCCATCGACAGCTTTCTTCAGCGTGCCTTAGCCGCTACACTTGATGACAGCCTGCCCGCAGAAGAACTGATAAATTTCACTATGGAAGCCGGAAAGTACGGCGTGAGCTGCATGGCTCTGCTCGATAGTGCAAATACAGAGGCGTACGGCAATCCTGAAATAACCACCGTGGACATCGGAGTCGGCACCAATCCCGGCATACTGATCTCCGGGCACGATCTCAGGGATTTGGAAATGCTGCTGGAGCAGACGCAGGGAACGGGCATAGATGTCTACACGCACTGCGAAATGCTGCCGGCACATTACTATCCCGCATTTAAAAAGTATTCCAACTTCAAAGGCAACTACGGCAATGCCTGGTGGAAGCAGCGCGAAGAATTTGAATCGTTCAGCGGACCCATTCTGATGACGACCAACTGCATCGTCCCGCCCAAGGACAGCTACAAAGACCGCCTTTACACAACGGGCGCAGCCGGCTATCCGGGCTGCCGCCATATAAAAGGGGACATCGGAGAAATGAAGGATTTTTCGCCTATAATCGAGCAGGCAAAAAAATGCCCGCCTCCCACACAGATTGAACAAGGTCAGATTGTCGGCGGCTTCGCCCATGATCAAGTATTCGCCCTCGCCGATAAAGTTGTAGAAGCCGTCAAGTCCGGAGCTATCAAAAAATTCGTCGTGATGGCTGGCTGCGACGGTCGCATGAAAAGCCGCAGCTATTACGCCGACTTTGCCAAGGCACTGCCGAAAGATACCGTCATACTCACAGCAGGCTGCGCCAAATACAAGTACAACAAACTCAATCTCGGCGATATCGGCGGCATACCCCGCGTGCTCGATGCAGGACAATGTAACGATTCCTACTCCCTTGCGCTGATAGCTCTAAAACTAAAAGAAGTATTTAATCTGGACGATATCAATCAGCTGCCGATCATCTACAATATTTCCTGGTACGAACAGAAAGCCGTGATCGTACTGCTGGCACTTTTATACCTCGGCGTTAAAAACATTCACCTCGGTCCGACGCTTCCGGCTTTTCTAAGCCCGAACACAGCCAAGTTTCTCGTGAAAAACTTCGGCATCGCCGGCATCGATACGGTAGAAAACGATATAAAGCTCTTCTTTGCCGAATAACTAGATATCATTGCCTCAAAAGCGCAGCAGGAAATCTCTCCCACTGCGCTTTTCATATTTTCACTTTTAGGCGAAATGTGTTCTTATAAAATTCGATCATGCCTTCGTCTCTCATTCTGCCCAACTCTTTTGACAGAGCACTTCTATCCAGATTTAGATAATCCGCCATCTGCTGCCGATTGAACGGTATATCAAAAGTACTGCTGCCGCTTTTGACTGACAGAGCAGACAAATATGTCAGCAGCCTGCCGCGCACCGTCTTTGATGTCGTACAGAAAATGCGCTGCGACAGAATAAGATTTTTCTGTACGGATATCCGCAGCATATTGCGCAAAATTTTTAGATACCATAAATTTTTTGCATTGTGCTCGCTCATCAGCACTTGCAGATTTAAAAACAGTATCTCGCAGTTTTCTGCCGCCACGGCATTCACCATCAGCGGCTCTTGGCACAGAGCATACGTCTCGGCAAAGACCTGCCCTGCCCCCACGTTGCTGAGAATACCTCTATTGCCCCAGGGATCTATATTTTCTATATTGACGCTGCCTTTCTGTACTATCCCCATTTCTCGGACGAGGTCTCCGGCATGAAAAATGATGCTGTCCTTGGCAAATGAAGCATATCGCACATAAGCATTGTCCGTCATCTGAGCCAATTCAGATTCTGACAGTCCTTGAAATACCGGTGATGAAAAATTTTTCATTACAGCTCGCCTTTCCTGTCTTCAAACTAAATTTTTGAAAAAAGATAATGGCTGTCTCAGCGATTCAATTCCATCGCATAAGACAGCCATTTTATTTTTCACTGCATTTTAAAGCACTTTGGACAAGAACAGTTTCGTGCGTTCCTGCTTGGGATTGCCGAATACTTCTGCCGGCGTTCCCTGCTCGATTATCCTGCCTTCATCGACGAACAGCACGCGGTCGCCTACTTCGCGGGCAAAGCCCATTTCATGCGTTACTACGACCATCGTCATACCCTGCTTGGCTAGGTTCTTCATTACATCGAGTACTTCCGTTACCATTTCGGGGTCGAGTGCCGAGGTAGGTTCATCAAACAGCATGACCTTAGGATTCATTGCGAGTGCTCTGGCAATCGCCACGCGCTGCTGCTGACCGCCGGAGAGCTGGCTGGGATAGGAATTTGCCTTTTCGCTGAGGCCTACGCGCTGCAAGAGTTCTTTAGCCGTTTCCACTGCCTTTTCTCTGCTGATGCCGCGCACTTTCATCGGCGCAAGCACTATATTTTCCAGTACGGTCATGTGCGGAAACAGGTTGAAACGCTGGAACACCATGCCGATATTTTCGCGGATTTTATTGATATCAGCGTGCTTATCTAATTTCATGCCGTCGACGATGATGTCGCCGCTAGTCGGTTCTTCTAAGTAATTCATGCAGCGCAGCAGCGTCGATTTTCCCGAGCCGCTCGGTCCGATGATTACGACCACTTCTTTTTCTTTAATGGAAACATCTACACCCTTTAAGACCTCTACATGACCAAAGGATTTGTGCAGATTCTTAATTTCTATCATCAACTTTATACCTTCTTTCTAAATACGCAACAAAGCGTGAAATCGTCAGCGTCATGGCTAGGTAAATCAGTGCTACGCAGATCCAGATTTCCAGCGAAGCGTACGTCCTGGCGATGACGAGCTGGCCGCGGCGGGTCAATTCTTCAAAGCCGATGACCGACACGAGCGAGGAATCCTTCAAGAGTGCGATGAATTCATTGCCCAAAGGCGGTATTACGCGCTTGAATGCCTGCGGGATGATGATGTAGCGCATTGTCTGCATCCACGAAAGGCCGAGCGAGCGTCCTGCTTCCATCTGACCGTCGTCAATCGATTCGATGCCGGCGCGGAAGATTTCTGCCACGTACGCGCCGCTGTTGATGCTGCACGCCGTGATAGCCGCCACGAACGGGTTCATCTTAATGCCCGTAACAACAGGCAGGGCGAAATAAATCAAGAAGATCTGAACCAAGAGCGGCGTGCCTCGGATGAAGTCGACGTAAACGGCTGCCGCCCATCGTACCAAGCGAATGCTGCTGATGCGCCCAACGCCTACGAACAAACCGATGACCGTACCGATTGCCACGCTCAGCACCGTGATTTCTATAGTGAATATAGCACCTTCCAGCAGCAGGGGAATTGCTCTGGCAATGATGTCAAAATTAAAATCCAAAATTAAAACCTCCCCATTATCCAAAAGAAAAAATCATATACAAAAACAAAAGGGCACTAAAACAGTGCCCTTTTATAAAATGCCCTTAGTTGCTTGTTTGCGCCTAAACGCAGTTGAACGCTGCTGCACAAAAAAATCTTAAATCAGCAATTATTTAGCAGGCTTCGTGCCAAACCATTTCTGATAGATTTTGTCGTATTCGCCGTTTTCTTTCAGGGTCTTCAATGCTGCATTGACTTTTTCAGCCAGTTCAGTATTGCCCTTTTTCATAGCGAAGCCGTATTCTTCAGAAGTAAGTTTTTCATCGAGGCGTACTACGTCAGTAGCACCGGTTTTCGTGATGTAATAGTCGTTTACAGGCATATCGTTGATGATAGCGTCAACATTGCCGGCTTTGAGTTCCATGAAAGTATCAGCAGAGCTGTTGAGTGCTTTTACGTCAGCACCTTCGATCTTCTGAGCTTCCTTCATGCTGGTCGTGCCGATCTGAACAGCGATTTTCTTGCCTTTGAGGTCTGCAAAGCCTTTAATTGCACTGTCTTTCGGTACAACGATGGTTAGGCCGGAAGTGTAGTACGGATCAGAGAATTCAACCTGGCCTTTGCGTTCATCGTTGATCGTCATGCCCGAAGCGATGATGTCGATATTGCCGGATTCCATAGCAGGAATAAGACCGTCGAAGTTGATGTTCTGAATGTCAGCTTTGTAGCCCATTTCCTTGGCTACGGCTCTGATCAGGTCCATGTCAAAGCCCTGGTATTCAGTGCTGCCGTTTTCATCCTGGAATTCAAACGGAGCGAAATCGGCGTTCGTGCCTACGCGCAGAACTTTTTCATCAGAAGCAGATGATGCCGAAGAATCAGAAGACGCGCTCTGTCCGCCGCAGCCGGTGAACAAGGCACTGACAGCCAGTACACATGCAGCGCAGAGCAAAAGCAGTTTTTTACTCATTGTAATACATCCTTTCTTGTATTAAAGAATTAATAAATTAATATAATAAGCCCTAAAACCGTAAAAGAGGCCCGGAAAAATCCGAGCCTCATTGCCGGGTAAGACAAATTACCTATTCTATTTGCCTATTTACCGAATCATGATCATATTATCTGCTGCGTCTAGCGTTGAAGCAGTCGCGGCAGTATACAGGGCGGTCGCCTTTCGGTTCAAAGGGAACCTGAGTTTCTTTACCGCATTCTGCGCATTTTACAGTGTACATGGGGCGTTCATCTTTGTTGCCTTCACGTTCACGACGTCTTTTATCACGGCATTCGTGGCAACGTGCCGGTTCGTTTTCAAAGCCTTTTTCAGCATAGAAAGCCTGTTCGCCGGCGCTGAAAACAAATTCCCTGCCACAATCTTTACATGTAAGTGTCTTGTCCTGAAAATCCATCTTGCTATAACTCCTTAAACAATTCAATTAAGCCTAGCCGTTTTATCCACAAATGCATGATTCTTCACGCCAGAACAAAAAGCTGTTTGCTACGTTTAGTATAAGTGTTTATCAGGTAAAAATCAAGCAAAATTTACCTGCCATATCATAGAAACATTTCAGAGTGGTTATATAAGGATTTAGCAGGTGAACACATATTACGCTGAGCCGGAGGTTTCCTATGCTCGATGATATCAGAGTGCTTATTACTATAGAAATCTAAATTGAAAAGATTCAGCGGATTTGTTATACTAACAATGCTAAATACTTATGACAGCTGAGTTTTACAAATTTGTTTAGGAGTTTTTTATTTGGACAGCAATTCTAATTTTAATGATAGAAATGATACAAACGAACTGCCGGAGGAGTTCAAGGAGCAGCTGACTGCACCGGAATGGGTCAGCCGCCGATACAATGACAGCCAGCGCAGGGCGGGGCAGGCTCAGCCGCCGCAAAAGAGGGTGGTGCGCCGCAAGAAGCGCAAGTACCATCGGCTGATACTGCTGATAATCATCATATTGGCGGCAATCGCAGGTATCATCTACGCTTTTCACGGAGATAGTACCGAGGATTCGCCGACGGTTGCCGTCAAGACGGATTCTGTCAACATCATGCTGCTCGGCGTGGACAAGCGCGAAGGCGATGCGGGGCGCAGTGATACGTTGATGGTACTTACCTACAATACCGATGAACACAAGGCATCTCTGCTGAGCCTGCCGCGCGATACGAGGGTACATATAGAGGGCAGCGGCTACGATAAAATCAATCACGCTTATGCTTACGGCGGGCACGAACTGAGTCAAAAGACGGTGGAATCGTTTTTGAACGTGCCGATGAATTACTACATCATAATCGACATTCATGCGTTTGAAAAGATCATCGACACTGTCGGCGGCATCGATATCGACGTGGAAAAGCGGATGTACTATGAAGATCCGTGGGACGATGACGGAGGCCTCGTGATCGACTTGCAGCCGGGTATGCAGCACATGGACGGCAAGACTGCCGTGCAGTACGTGCGCTACCGCGACGGGGAAGGCGATATCGGCAGGATTCAGCGGCAGCAGAAATTCATGAAGGCTTTTCTGGCGCAGGTCATCTCGCCGTCTATTCTGCCAAAGCTGCCTGAGATGGTCAAAAATCTCAGCGACGCTATTCAGACGAATATGCCGATGAGCGAAATGCTCGGCCTCATCGCTGACCTTCCGACGATTCAGCAAAACGGGCTGGTCTCGGAAATGGTGCCCGGCAAGCCTGCTTACATCAAGGATATAAGCTATTGGCTGCCCGATATTGAAAAGAGCCGTCAGCTCATGGCTTCAGCTATGGGCATTGAGCTGGATGAAGCCGCGGCGCAGGATACGAAAGATACCATAGCGGCTTATAAAAAATCTCTGCCGGAGGGTCTGAAGATGGGCAGCAGCTCTGATGAAACCGCAGATGATTCCGGCGGGAAAACAGAACAGCCGCATGAAGTTGCCAACAGCGATATAACCGTGCTGGTCATCAACGACAGCGGCATCGACGGTGCCGGTGCTGAAGTCGCTGATATTTTAAAGCGCAAAGGCTTTAGGATATCCAGCGTCGAAACGGGTATTTCTTCGCTAGAGCACACCAGCATCACTGCTAATGAAAATGAACTGAAGTGCTTTTACGGTATGCCTTTCAACTGTGTCATAATGGAAGGCGGCAGCACCGGGCAGGCGACCATCCATATCGGCGGCGACTATGCTCAGTGATTTAAATATAAATATAAAATACTTATGAGGTGAATTATACTTTGGTAATTTTGCGCGTACAGGGACTGGGAAAGTCCTTCGGCATAGAAGAATTGTTTCACGATGTCAATTTTGATGTAGCACGCGGCGACAAAGTCGGCTTTGTCGGCCCTAACGGCGCGGGCAAATCCACGCTGATGAAATGCCTGCTGGGGCAGGAGGAATACGATAAAGGGCGCGTTGTGCTCGACCCTGTAGACACCATCGGCTACATGGAGCAGCAGTCAAATTTCACTCATGCTACACTGCATGAAGAACTGCTCAGTGCCTTTTCTGACATCATCGCCCTCGGCGAAAAGAAAACGTCTCTGGAAAAACAAATAGAGCAGCTGGACGATGAAGCACAGCTGGAGAGCCTTATGAAGGAGTACAGCCGCGTCAGCGACAAATTTGAACAGCTCGGCGGCTACGATTATGAGAGCCGCCTGCGCCGCGTATCATTCGGGCTGGGCTTTACTGAAGACGATTTCGCCAAAAGCCCTGCTCTGTTTTCCGGCGGACAGCGTACGCGCATCTGCTTAGTCAAGGCACTGCTGCGCGAACCGGATTTTCTCTTTCTCGATGAACCGACAAACCATCTCGACATCGCCATGATCGAATGGCTGGAAGGCTTTTTGAGCAGTTACAAGGGCGGCGTGCTGCTGATATCGCACGACCGTTTCTTCCTCGACAAAGTGGCGACGAAGATTCTCGATCTGGAGAACAAGACGACAGTGCTCTACGAGGGCAATTACACGACGGCTATGCGCGTCAAATCCGAACGCCGCGCCGCGCTGGAATCGGCTTACGCCAAACAGCAGGAGCACATCCGCGAAACAGAAGAGTACATCCGCCGCTACAAAGCGGGCATCAAGGCAAAGCAGGCACGCGGCCGTGAAAAGCAGCTCCAGCGTCTGGAACGCATAATACTGCCGCCACAGAAAGCGGCATTCAATTACTTCATGTTCCACAAGCCGGAAGAATGTGCCCAGCGCGTGGCAGAGCTTGACGATGTATCCGTATCATTCGGCAGCCACAATATTTTTTCGCATCTCTCGCTCCTGATACGCAAAGGCGACGGTGCGGCAATTGTCGGTCCCAATGGCGCAGGCAAGACGACGCTATTGCGCCTTTTGCTCGGCGAATTGGAATCTCCGACAGGGTCGGTCAAGATAGGCAGCCGCGTCAAGATAGGCTACTACTCCCAGCAGCATGAAGGGCTTACCTCCTCCAATACCGTATTCGACGAAATCCTCTCGTCCTTTGGCATGAACGATGAACAGGCACGCCACTGCCTCGGCGCGTTTTTATTCAAAGGCGACGATATTTACAAGCTCGTCGGCGACCTGTCCGGCGGCGAAAAATCCCGCCTTGCTCTATTGAAGTTAATGCTGACCGGCGCAAACTTCCTCGTGCTCGACGAACCGACGAACCATCTCGACATCCCCGCCAAAGAGGCTATCGAAGAAGCTCTGATGGCATTTCCCGGCACATTCATCGTCGTATCGCACGACCGCTACTTCCTCGACAAAGTTACGAACATCACCTGTGAGCTAGAAAACGGCGTGTTGACCGAGTACAACGGAAATTACAGCTACTACCGCGAAAAGAAGCTGGAAATGCTCAAGGAGCAGGAAGAAGCCGCCGCACCGGCAGAGAATAAAAAAACCTCTGCTGCACCGGCAAAGCAGCCCGGCAGAAAAGAAACATCCAAGACGGCAAAAATTGTACCTGCCGCTATGAGTGCCGACAAACTGACGATGATGATTCAAAAATGCGAAGCTACCATCGCCATGTTTGAAGCCGAACTGAAGGGCTTGGAATTCCAGATGAACGACCCTGCCGTGCAGGCAGATCCGGCAAAAAGCCACGAAATAGCGCAGGCGTACGCCGCCAAAGAACAGGAAATCACCGACAAATACGCTGAATGGGAAAAATTGACGGAACAGCTCGGCTGAATCGGCTATCGCAGCTAGAAAGGTTTTTATAGATAAATGGAAACAATACGAGGAACGGTAGAAGCAGTCGTATTCGCCAGCCAGGATAACCGCTTCGCCGTATTGAAGGTAATGCCGGAGAAACTCACGGCAAAGATCACCGTTACTATCAGCGGCATGGCTCCGCTCGTCGGTCAAATGCTGGAACTTCAAGGCAGCTGGTTCAAGCATCCGCGCTTTGGCGACCAGTTCAAAGCCGTATCATTTAAGGCAATCGCCCCCAGCAGCTCAGCAGGCATCGAGAAATTTCTTGCCTCCGGCGCAATCGACGGCATCGGCCCTGCCATGGCAAAGCGCATCGTCGATATGTTCGGCGAACGCACATTAGAAATCATGGGCAAAACCCCGGAAGAGCTGTCTAAAGTTCCCGGCATCGGCAAAAAGACGCTGCAAAAGATCATCGCGTCCTATACAGAGCAGAGCGAACTGACCGAAATAATGGTATGGCTGGAAAATCACGGCCTGTCTAGCACTTACGCCGGCAAGATCTACGCCAAATACAGCTCCTTTGCCATCGACATAATGGAAAAAGACATCTACCGGCTGGCGCATGAAATCGACGGCATCGGCTTTTTGACTGCCGATAAGATAGCATTCAACCTCGGCATAGCCAAAGATAACGAAAGCCGCATAAGCTCCGGCATCGACTACACCTTAAACCAGCTCTGCGCCGGCGGCCACTGCTGTGTGCCCGAATTGACCTTGGCAGAAAAAGCGGCAAAGACGCTCCAGCTGCCGCGCGAGCCTATCTTTCAGATGATCCGCCGGCGCATTGCCGAAGATTCACTGAGCACAGAGGTCAGCGGCGGCGAAACACTGCTCTATCCGCCGTATCTCTACCGCGCTGAAAAAAAGACTGCTGCCCGCCTGCTCGAACTGCAAAAAACGAGTGAACCCCTATCGGGTGCCCATATCAGCTTAGATATAAAAGTCTGGGAAAAAGAAAACAATATCCGGCTCGCCGAACAGCAGAAACGCGCCATTGAAGCCTGTCTTCGCTACGGTGTATTAGTCCTGACAGGCGGTCCCGGCACAGGCAAGACGACGATAGTAAAGGGAATATTATCCATACTGCGGGCACAGGGATTAAAAGTCCGTCTCGCCGCACCGACGGGACGCGCCGCCAAACGCCTGAGCGAAACGACCGGCCGCCGTGCCGTTACGATTCACCGCCTATTAGAAGCAGGAGCCAGCGGCGAAGGAGGCAGCCGTCAACTCGGCTTTGCCAAGGACCTCGACGACCAGCTCGAAGCAGATGCCATAATACTCGATGAAGTGTCGATGGTGGATATCGTGCTGATGCAGCACTTTTTAAACGCTGTGCCCGACGGCTGCCGCATAATCCTCGTCGGCGATACCGATCAGCTGCCGGCTGTCGGCCCCGGCTCAGTGCTCAAAGACATCATCCGCTCCGGTGTCATTCCGTCCATCCGCCTGACAGAAATATTCCGCCAGGCAAAAGCCAGCATGATAATACAAAATGCCCATATCATCAACGCAGGCCGCCTGCCTGACCTCAGCCGCCGCTACGATGATTTTCAGTTCTACGAAATAGACGACGATGAAGCCATCACCGCCAAAATACTGGAACTCTGCACCAGAGAACTGCCCGCTGAAGGCTATGATATATTAAAGGATGTGCAGGTGCTCTCGCCTATGCACCGTCTGGAATGCGGCGTGGCAAATCTCAATCTGATGCTGCAAAACGCCTTGAATCCCGCAGGGCCTTTTGTCGATGAATGCAAAGCAGGTGCCCAGACTTTCCGCACGGGCGACAAAGTCATGCACATACGCAACAATTACCAAAAGAATGTTTTCAACGGCGACATCGGCTTTATACGCGCCATCAGCAAAGACAAAATCGCCGTTGATTTTCCCGAACATACCGTCAGCTACGACAAGAATGAGCTGGGTGAACTGATGCTCGCTTACGCCTCCAGCGTCCATAAGAGCCAGGGCAGTGAATACCGCGTCGTCATCATGCCGCTGTCGGCAGGCCATTACATCATGCTGCAGCGCAATCTGCTTTACACAGCCATCACCCGCGCACGCGAAAAAGTAATACTGATAGGCTCGAAAAAAGCCTTGAACACCGCTGTGCAGAGCAGCCGCACGCAGAAGCGGTACACGCTGCTAGCCGAACGCCTGGCAGGAAAATTATAGTAGTCTTCTATCGAAAAGAGGGAGCTGTTATCTATGATAAAGCTGCTGTCTTCTGCAATCAGCCAATTTCTATTTCCGAGCCGCTGTCCTTCCTGCCGCGCTTATACCGAAGCAGAAGGACAGTGGTGCCTTGATTGCTTTGCGGAGATCACGCGCGCTGAAAATCTCACTTACAGCACCGATGTACGCCGCACCGTTGCGACCGTTACTGCCGTCGGCAGATATGAAAAAGGCCTCCGCCGCTTGATACGAATGTTAAAATACGACGGCAATTTCTCTGCTTTAAAATACCTGCCGCCGCTGTTTGATGTGCTCGACCGCACTTGGCAGTTTGACAGCTATGATCTATTCATTCCCGTACCGCTCCATAGCAGCAAAATGAAACAGCGCGGCTTCAATCAGGTAGAAAAGATATTCATGCCTTGGCTAAAACGGCACGGCTTTTCCTATGACGATATCCTAATGCGCACGCGCCAGACGAAATCCCAGTACAGCCTGAACCGCGAAGAACGCCGCCTCAATCTGCACCATGCTTTTGCACTGAAAAAAGACATCAGTGTCCGCGGTAAAAAATGCCTGCTGCTTGATGACATTTTCACGAGCGGCTCCACGCTGGCCGGCTGCGCTGAAGTACTGCTACTAGGCGGCGCAATCTCCGTCAGCGGCTTAGTACTCGCCAGCGAAGCTGACGACTGAGCTGAGATAACAGACAATTCACTCTGTTAAATCAATATTTTCATAGAAAGGAAGTATCTGCTTGAAGAAATTAAAACGCAATTGGTATCAGCCCGAGGCAGTCCTGCCGCACAGACAGACTCAATCAGCTGAACCTGCTGTCGAAATCGCCGCCGATGAAATAAATGAAGCTCCCGCAGCAGATACGGCTACTGTGCAATCCAGCATGGATGCCGCCAAAGAATTGCGGCAGAGCCTGCTAGCCGACCTGCACCGCTTCAAGCACGACAAGCTGTATGACGAGGCACTTGCCTGCATACAGACCTTGTTTGACTTAAAGAGCGGCAGCAATGATTTAATATATGAAACGGCAGAGCTTCATTTTTTAAAAGAAGATTATACCGGCTGCTACAGCCACCTGCAGCGATTCATTGCCGCCGAACCGCTCGATGCACGCGGCTCTCTGCTGATGACACAGCTTTTGCTCCAATTCAATCAGCGCGATGAGGCTATTGATTTTCTCAACAAATTGCTGGGGCAGAATATACAGCAGTCATTTAGCGAAGAAAAATTTTATCAGTCGCTCGATGAATTGATCAGCAAGCTCAAACGCTCAATCAAAGCTGAAAAACTGCTGCGCCGCTGCCCCAAATTAGCAGATTACGAAAAATTGCGCCGCCGGATACTGCGCTCTGCCAAACAGAAAGCGGCACAGCCGGAAAAAACTGCTGCCGACGATATAAATAAAGGAGGAATTATCATGGATGAACTCACAAAGACCATTGCCCATGTCTGGGATATGCAGCGCGTCAACAGCGATGATACCGCAGTGCTGCTGAGTGCTAAAGCCGACCGCCTCAGCGACTGCATATTCTGCCAGGTATTGTCCTACAAGAAAAAAATATGGCTGTTCAACTGCATCGCCGCCGCACTCTACCGCAAAGGCAAAATAGACACAGCTGTCCATCTTCTGCGCCAAGCGATGATGCTCGATGATGAAAATGATCTGATTTTAAAAAACCTCGGCTATCTGCTCTGCCAAAAAGGCGAATACAGCGCGGCACAGGCAGTGCTCAGCGACATCGCCGCCAAAGACCTTGCCACGGAAGACCTCCTCAAAAAATGCCAGTCTGAACTGTGATTTTCTCTAGCTAAATCCATTTTTAATACGGATTAGAAAGACAGGTTACAATCATGCCTATGTACAAACGCCCTCTGCTCGTACTGCTGTTCATAGCTGCCCTCGCCGGCGGCTGCCTGCTCTGGAATTGGTCGAACAATGATTCTCAAACGAAAGAAGTAATACTGACGGAAACCGCTGCTGTCAGCTCTGACGATATCGGCGAAGATGCGACGGCGACGGCAGCGGCCCATGATATCACCGTATATGTCAGCGGCGAAGTCAACACCCCCGGCTTGGTAGAACTCAAAGCCGGCAGCAGAATCGGCGAAGCTGTAGAAGCCTGCGGCGGCTTTACCGCCCTAGCCGATAAATCCGGTGTAAATCTAGCCCAAAAAGCTGAAGACGGCATGCAGATAAACATTCAGCCCCGCCGAGAGGAAACACAAACTGCCGGCACCGCTTCAAGCTCTGCACCCGTCAATGAAAACAGCATAATCCATCTCAATACGGCGGCAAAAGAAGAGCTTGATACACTGCCCGGCATAGGCCCTGCTATGGCGGATAGAATCATCGCTTACCGCCAAGAGAACGGCAGCTTTAAGTCCATCGAGGAAATCAAGAACGTCAAGGGCATCGGCGAAGCCAAATTCGCCCAGATGAAGGACAGGCTCCGCTTATGAAGAATTTCAGCAGCAGTATAAAGGAGCGTTTTTTACGGCGCGGTCAGTATCCACTGACCTTTCTCAACATCTTAATATGCAGCCTTATCACAGGTATTTATACGGCGCAGTCCCTGACCCTGCCGTATGAATACCTTTTTTTATTACTCATAGTTAATTTCTTGACCGCTTTATACATGACATTAAAACAGTACCGCTGGACCTTCATCGCATTCATCGCATTGTTTGCCCTGCTCGGCTTTACACGCTCTCAAAGTGCGCTGGAACTGCCTTTTGACAATATCAGCCGCTTTGACGAGCAAGCTGTAACCGTTGAAGGCACAATCACGCAAGAGCCGCGCTTTCGCCAAGATGCAGAAGGCATTTGGCACATAACTTATATCACGGCCGTGAATAAGGCGATTGCAAATAACAAAGCAGAGCCGGCAAGCGGCAGCATCTATCTCTACGTTAAAAGCAAAGATAAAAATCAAGCAGCGCAGATCGGCGATACCGTATCGGCAAGCGGAAAATTGCGGCTGATTCACGGCTACCAAAATCCCAGTCAGATAGACCGCTCTCTTGCCGCTCGCCGGCAGGGAATTTACGCCGCTCTTTCAGCAGGGAAAAAGCCCATAGTGATTTTAAAACACGACGATTCTTTCAGCCTGCAAAAATTCAGCAGTGAAATCCGCCAAAGCCTGCTATCTTCCCTGCAAAAAGCCATGCCACCGCAGGAAGCAGGCCTGATATTCGCCATACTGTTCGGCGGCTACAGCGACATCGCCCCGGAGCTTTTAGAAGCCTTTACTATCACTGGCATTGTCCATATACTGTCCGTATCCGGCTCACATATCAGCTTATTGGCAGGCTTCATCCTCAACACCGGCAGAGCACTGCGCCTGCCGCGCCGCTTAAATTTGATGATCCTTTTCCTTGTAATAGCTTTTTACGTGCTGCTCTGCGGCTGCGTGCCTCCCGTGCTGCGTGCAGCGGCAATGGGGCTGTTATCCGCCGCTGCTATGAGCCTGAACAAAAATGCCGAAGCCTGCCATCTGCTGAGCATAACAGCCCTTGTAATGCTGCTCGCTGACCCGCTGCTGCTCTTTTCCGTCAGCTTTCAGCTGTCTTTTGCCTCCACGGCAGGGCTGGTCTACATCATGCCCCGGCTCAAGAAACTGCTCGCCTTTATGCCGCATTTCATAGCCGATAATGCCGCGCTGACGCTCAGTGCCCAGCTCGCTGTACTGCCGCTGACAGCATGGTATTTCAACAGCCTCTCGCCTGCCTCTGTGCTCGCCAATCTGATAGCCGTGCCGCCTCTGGAATTCATCATAATCCTCGGGCTGCTCGCTTCTCTCGTCGGCATTGTATTTCCTTTCGCTGAACATCTTATCTTCATCACCGCCAGCCTAGCCCTCGGCGCAGCCTCGGACATCACCGTCGCTATATCAAAACTGCCGCTTGCCTCCATCTACATCCCTACACTGCCCTTCTGCGCCGTCATCTGCTACTACTTAACACTGCTTGTACTATTGCGAGATAAACTGCGGCGCGCAGCGGTAAAATCCCTGTACCGCTTCAAATATTTCGCGCTATTAATCCTGCTTCCGCTCACTGCCTTCACTATCTGCCAAATAAATAAACCCGGCATGATGCAGGTGCACTTCATCGACGTAGGACAGGGCGATGCCGCGCTTATCATCTCACCGACAGGCAGAGCTGCCATGGTAGATACGGGAGGCGCAGTCAACTCAGACTTCGATGTCGGCAAGCGCGTAGACCTGCCGTATCTGCGCCATTACGGCGTAACCTCGCTCGACTATTTAATATTGAGCCACAAAGATGCTGACCACGCCGCAGGTGCTGCCGCCATCTTAAAAACAATTCCCGTCCGCCATCTCATAATCTCCGCTGAAGATAAATTAGATTACGCTAAAATACTGCATATCTCCCCGGACAGCCAAATCTTGCGCAATGCTATTACAGCCCGCCGAGGTTTGACCTTCCGCTTAGACGAGGCAGAATTCAAGGTCATTCGCTCCGGCAATAGCGAAGACACTGGCAATGAAGCCTCAAATGTAATAAAATTAACGTATCACAATTTTTCCGTTCTGTTCACCGGCGATATAACGAAAGAAATCGAACGGCAATTATCAGCCGAAGCTGCCGAAGAGCTGCCTGCCACTGTGCTGAAAACAGCCCATCACGGCTCTAAAACCTCATCTGATGCAGTATTTCTGCGAGCCGTTCAGCCCCGCTATGCCCTCATCTCAGCAGGCAGATACAACAGCTTCGGCCATCCCCACGATGAAGTCCTCGACAGGCTCAATGCACTGCCTGCTGCCGTACTGCGCACCGATCAGCTCGGAGCAGTCGTATTCACCACCGACGGATATAAAATGACCATAGACACATTCAACAAAGACGAGAAAGGTTTTTCCTAATGATATACGATGAAGCTATCAACCTTCTGCGCCGAAAACAGCTCAAGCCCGTCTACCTGCTGGCAGGCGCAGAACCATACCGCATACAGCAGTTTCTAAAAGAATTGCTGCAAATATTAAACCCTGACGGCAATCCCGATGCACTGCACAGCTTTGACGGCACAGCCGACCTCAAAGCCATATTGCAGGCAGCCAACACCTCACCGTTTTTCAGCGAGCGCAATATAATAATCGCCAAGGGGCTCAAATTCTTCACCGACAAACCCAGCGAAAAGGACAAACGCGATCAGCAGCAGCTGATAAACTATCTGGAGAACATCCCCGACTTCAGCGTGCTGATCTTCATCTCACAGAACAAGCCCGACAAGCGGCGCAAATTCTCAAAAGCCCTCAGCAAATACGGCACAATAGTAGAATGTGATCCTATACCTCCCTGGAAGATAGACACCTGGCTAAACCAGCAGCTAAGACAGCTGCACCTGCGCCTAGACCGCGAGGCTTACATCTACCTCAGCGAAGCCGTAAAAGCCATGAACACCATCTCATTGGGATTTATAGCCCAAGAACTGAATAAACTCACCTTATGCAGCAGCAGCAGGCAGATAGACCGCCGCACGCTCGAAACAAACCTGTCTTCCATCCCCGAAATCTCCATCTATCGCCTATGGGACCTGCTCTGCGACAAAAACCTGCCCGAAGTATTCATCCTCTACGACATACAAAAAGGCTCCGGCGACAAGCCCATCGGCATGATAGCCTTTATAGCCAAGCAAATGCGCCGGCTATGGCAGTTTAAAGTATGGTTAAGCGAAGGCAAAACCATAAAACAAATTGCCTCCGAAACCAAATTACCTCCCTTTATCGTTGAAAAAATCACCAAACAGGCGCGCAGCTTTTCTACAGAAAAGATCACACAGACAATACAGCTGATTGCCGAAGCCGACTACAAATTAAAAAAAGGCTTAAACGAGCCTGCCATGATAGAAAATATATTCATCACATTTTGCACTTAATGTGATAAAAGAGAGATATTTGAGCATAGCAAAAAGGACTGATTCCTATCAGGAAATCAGTCCTTATCTTTCGGCAAATTAAATTATTTGCTCAGGCTGTTTACTCGGCGAGCTAAACGAGATTTGCGGCGTGCAGCACAGTTCTTGTGGAACAGTTTGCTAGCAGCAGCCTGGTCTATTTTTTTGCAAGCAG
>CATYZV010000006.1 GCA_958415865.1 uncultured Selenomonadaceae bacterium | reverse complement strand
ACTCGGGACACCCTGATTAAAAGTCAGGTGCTCTGCCAACTGAGCTAGTGAACCATCAATCATTGTGCTTTCTTTGTATCTCTCAGGTGAAAGCATAAATAATTATATATGAGCAGGGCTTGTTTGTCAACACTTTATTTTATTTTTTTGCAAAAAAGTTCACACGATGATTTTTACGCTGCTGCCCTGTTCATTCTGTTTCGTTATCTGGAGCTGTTTATCAATCTTTTCTTTCAACTCTGCTACGTGTGAGATTATGCCGATCAGCTTGTTGTCTTCACTGAGGCCGGATAGGACCCGCACCGCCTGGCTTAGCGATTCGCTGTCAAGCGAGCCGAAGCCTTCGTCGATGAACATGGTATCGAGCTGGATGCCGCCGGCAAAGAACTGGATTTCATCGGCAAGGCCGAGTGCCAGCGACAGCGATGCCTTGAAGGATTCTCCTCCGGAGAGTGTTTTGACGCTGCGCACCGACCCGTTGTAATGGTCGATCACATCGAGATCCAGCCCTGTCTGAAGGCGCAGATGTTCTGAGCTCTTGCGGCGCATTAATTCATACTGCCCCTGCGACATCACCATCAGCCGCAGATTGGCGCGGGCGATTATGCGCTCGAAGTAGTGCATTTGAATATACGTTTCCAGCTTGATGCGCTCTTTGCCGAGGAGACTGCCGCCCGCCGTATCAGTCAGCGATTTTACTAAAGTGTACTGCTTTTCTTTCGCCGCCAAGGATTTAAGCTTTGATGACAGATTGGAGCGCGTGCGCTCATTGCCGTTCAAGCGGGTGTGCAGTTCGAGAATATCTGCTCTGAGCTGCTCCTTTTTAAGCTGTAATTCCTGCTGAAAAGCTGTCAGTTCTGCCTTATTGCAAGGCGCATCTGTTATCTGCGAGCTGACGGACTCAAGAGCTGCCTGCCAAGCCGTCATCTGCTGCTGTATGCGGGCAAGCTTGTTCTGCGCCGACTGGCATTGATTTTTGAACTGTTCCAGTGTGCTTTGCAGCTCATTTATCCTGCCGAGCAAGGTGCGTTCATCACTGCATACCAATCCTGCTTTAATATCGGCAAGCTCTTTTGCCGCGTTATCATTATCGCTTTGCAGGCGCGACAAATCGCTCGATATATTCAAGACAGATTCTCTTAATTGTTTTTGCTGTTCTACATTCTGCTGAAGGCGCAGCTTTAATTTTTCCCGCTGTGCTATATCCTGCTGAAGTTCTTTTAATAGGAGCGTATTTTTCTTCTGTGCTGCGGTCAAATCATCTTTTTTCACCTGAACATCATGAAACAGCGTCTTGGGAGCATACTCGCCCAAGCAGTGAACAGCCTGAGCTTTTATCTCTGTCTTGATGCTGTCGATATAGCCGCTTATCTGTGCGCATTTAGAATATATTTGCTGCTTTGCTCTATCGGCAGTGTCGAGCCGCTCTTTCAGCTTTTCCAGCTCAGCTTGTGAAGGTGCTTTGTCGGACGGCTGCGCTGGCTGCGGGTGGGACAGAGAGCCGCAGACAGGGCAGGGCGAACCCTCTTGCAGGCTCTGCGCCAATATGCCCGCCTGTTCAGCAAAAAACGCGCTATTTTTAGCTGTATAAGATATGTTTAAGCGATTGTGTGCATCGGCAGCTTTTTTATATTCCGCATTTTTTTCTCTTAATTGCAGGCACTGCTCTTTATAGGAAGCAAGCATAGTATTGAGCTTGTCTATCTGGCGCAGTGATTCATCCGTTTTATCGCGCAGCGCGCGGCACTGTTCAAGCTGAGCATTGGCTTCATCAGATTTTTCAAGGCAAGCATTTAAGTCCGCGATTTCAGCATCGAGCTTTGCCAGCTTTTCTTTATCGGCTTTGAGCCGTGCTGCCTGCTGCTGTTCACGCGCCTGCTGTTTTTTCAGCTGCTCATTTTTTGCCGTAAGCTCTTTGTAGCGCGGCAGTTCCTGCTTTAGGCTTTCAATCTGTACTGTCAGCTGAGGCTGCATAGTATCGTATTTTTCTTTTGCCTCAGCGTAAGAAGATTCTGCCTGCGCTTTTTGAGGGACAGCCGCTTCTATCTGCATTTTGAGCTGTGTTTGCTGTGCTCTTAGCGTTTCCTGATGCTGCACCTGCGATAATGACGCAGTCAGCTTTGCCAGCTCTGCTTCGCACTGCTGCTGCTGAATCATTTTTTCTTTGTGCGCTGCCTTGTCCTGTTCGATTATCCTGTCCAGATATTCAGCCGTTTCCTGCGGCATCATAGAGGAGATATCCGTCTCATCTCCGGGCGGCAGGGCTATGCCTTCGATATACTGCGCTATACTCTGCTGCACGTTTTCAAATTCGCGCCGCAGCAGGCGAAATTCATCGCTGAGCTTTTCCTGCAATAGTTTATAAGGCTGTGTGTTGAAAATGCGCCGCAGGATGTCGCTGCGCTCAGGCGTGGAAGCGTAGATGAGCCGCAGAAAATCGCCTTGGGCGATCATGGCTATCTGGCGAAATTGATTGACATCCAGCCCCAGCAGCTCTACTACAGCTTGATTTACTTCTTTGACCGTAGAAAGAGGCACTTCTGTATCCGGCAGGGTAAGCCGTGCCGTGGAATTTTGGCGCACAAGTCCCGTGCCGCGCTTTGCCGGGCGCATATACTCAGGGCTGCGACGTATCGTGTAGATTTTTCCTTTGTAGGCAAATTCCATTTCCACAAATGTAGGGCGCGCAGCTTCAGCGTATTTGCTGCGCAGCATTTCCGTCTCACGCACGCCGCCGCTCGTCTGACCGTAGAGAGCGTAGGTGATGGCATCAAATAATGTCGTCTTTCCCGCACCCGTATCGCCCGTTATCAGATAAAGCCCTTTTTCGCCGAGCTGTGCTAAATCGAGGCGGCATTCACCTGCATAAGGACCGAAGGCTGATATAGTAAGTGATATAGGTCTCATGCTTTTTCCTCCCAAATGCTGCTGATGAGCTGAGCCATCAGGCTGCGCTGTTCTTCGTCCATCGGCTGGTTGTTCTGCAGCGCGTAAAATTCATCAAAAAGCTCCAGCGGTGTCTTCATCTCGCTCACATCGGACGATTCTATCGTCTGCGATATGCGGCTGCGCACATTGTCGTAGGCAAGCTGCATGATATTGGGATAAATCACTCGCAATTTCGCTATCGCCTGCGGTATCTCCTGTTCATCCGTCAAAGTAGCAGAAATATAGTCGTATCTATTTTCTTCGCTGTAGTTTTCACGGCTGACGAGATCGTTGTAAAGCCCCTTTATCTTGCGCAGATCATGCTTAGGCATCAAGCGATGAGTTTCTACCGTCAAATCACCTTTTGATTTAAAGTCGATTATGGTAACGGATTTGTCCTGAGCAGCTTCTGAAAAAGAGTATTTGAGCGGCGTGCCGCAGTAACGCACGCTTTCCCTGCCGATTTGCTGCGGCGTGTGAATATGTCCCAATGCCGCATAGTCGAAATCATCGAACAGCTCAGAGGCGATATTATCGAGGCCGCCGACGAAAATTTCTTCCGAATCTGATACAGCTGCACCCGTTACAAACTGATGCGCTACGATGATATTGCGCTCCTCAGGATTGACGGGCAGGCCGCTAAGAGCTGCTTTGACTGCATCATTGTACGTTTCTATCTGCAAGTCAGGGAAAAACGGTCTTACCGCCGAAGGTTTTATAAATGGCAATAGATAAAAATTTACACTGCCGAAATCATCCGTCAGCGTAACCTGTTTAACATGACCGTCGTAAACGGGTGAAATATAAACGCCGCTCTGCTCAAACAATCTGCCGCCGAATGCAACACGCTCGGCACTGTCGTGATTGCCGCTGATGATCAATACCGGCAGCCCCAATTCATGCCATTCATTGAGAAAATCGTCGAAAAGCTGCACTGCTGCACTCGACGGGATAGACTTGTCAAATACATCTCCCGCTATTATGACAGCTTCTGCTTTCTGCTCTTTCGCTATATCTACAATCTGCTTAAAGATGTACGCTTGATCCTCTAGCAGCGAAAATTCATTTAGACGCTTGCCGATGTGCAGATCTGACAAGTGCATTATCCGCATAAAAATTCCTCCCGACTGTATTGTAATTAATTCCGTTTCGTCCTGATATGTATTGAAAAAAAGTCCAACAAGAATAATCTTCCAAGCACCGTAGCTCAAAGAAGTGATCACTCATGTTGAACTGATTTCATTTTAGAATAGATACTATAAAAATTCAAGTCTATTCGTCATTTGACTCTATGCGATTCTATGAAATGTGGCAGCCATGCAGAAAATGCTGCCACGAGAGGCACGGTGAAGATTACCCCGAAGCTGCCGGATATACCTTGCAGTATTTCAATGCCGATGGAGTTGGAATTGATCAGCTGCAGATACGGCAGGTCGTAGACGTAGTTGAGCACCCAAGTGCCGAGCGAGCCGCCGAAGAAGGCGAGTATCAAAGTGGTGGACATTGTGCCCATAACATCGCGCCCTACGTTCATGCCGCTTTTGAATAATTCCAAAGGAGGCATGGACGGATTCTTATGGTGAATTTCATTGACTGCCGACGATACGTCCATCGCGATGTCCATTACAGCGCCGAGGCTGGCGAACAATACCCCGGCAAACAGTATCTGTCCCACATCGATCAAAGTATTCTGTCCGATGAATATCAATGATTCGATATTCGATACATTGTAGCCGGATAGAATCGTAGCGTGGCCGAATACATCGGCGGCAATGCCGGCAGTCAGCAACCCGAAAAATGTAGCTAAGATTGCGTTTAACGCTTTGATCGTAAAACCGTTGATCAGGCAGATAGTAGCGGCAATGACTATGGTGCAGGTGGTGATTGCCGCCAGAAACGGCGAAATGCCGCGCATGATCATAGGGAAGAACAGCCAGATGAAGCAGACGAAGCTGAATACGAGAGCCACGGCAGATTTAAAGCCTTTCTTGCCGCCGATTAAACATAATAGAAGCAAAAATGTGCCGATGAAGATGTATATGGGCACTGTCCTGTCGACGTTATAAACGGTCGTAACATCGAGCTGTCCGACGAGGCTGGAAATAGTTATGACGCTCATGCCCGGTTCGCATGCCGCGCCGAACAAAAGACCGTTAGGGCTGTTGGCTTCTACTATCTGCCCTTTCTGCGGTCCTGACTCCATGCGCAGCTTCACAATTTGGTCGCCCACGCGGCTGCCGTTTTCCTGGATATTGTCTTGGATTATTTCCACGACAGTCGCCTGTTCAAAGGTACGGCCCTGTGTGTTTACCAGCATCGGTTTTTCTACTTGATTGTAGGCACGCAAAAAAAAGAATCCGCCTATCAGCACAGCGATTATCACGATGGCGCGCACCCATATATTGTTGAGAAATTTAAAATTCATTCTGTTTTTTCCAATCCCATCTTGAAACACCAATGGGACTGCAGCATTCGCCGCAGTCCCTCGTGTTTTTATTATTTATTTTGCATGTCTATCAGTTTTTGATAATGCTGTATGCTTCATCTATCGGGGTGCCCGTCTGTGCATCGTAGGTGTTGATGGTGAATTTATCATTCGTGATGTTGATGACGGAGTAGGTCGGTCTCCAAGTCTGATTGCGTGCTGCAACGTAATCCTGCTGCTGCGGGATGAGGTTGTAGAACTTAGAACCGCTGGCCGAGTTGGAAGTCATGTAGAAGACACCTTTTGGATTTATCAATGTGCCCTGCTTCATGTCAGCAATGGTGTAGCAGAGGTTCTGCGATTCGTAGAACTGCTTGTACTGCGGATCGTTTTTGAGCTTAGCATCGAGCAGATTGTGATGCTGGCCCTGCTGGCCGGCTGCTTTCATATCGGCAAAGTCGTCGTACTTGCCTGCTTTGCTCGTCAGCTGATAGGTGCGGGCATAGGTGTGGTCATGACCCTGGAGCACTACGTCGATCTTGTTGGCATCGTAGATAGGCGTGAGCTGATTGCGCAGGATGATACCGTCGGAGTCGGAATGGTCGAGACCGGAGCCGTAGATATCCTGGTGCATTACGACGATGCGCCATTTCGTATCGGGATGAGCGGCGATGGCTTTTTCAATCAATGCTTTGTGATCAGCGGCATTGTAGTTGTTGGCGTTGATGTGGATGAACAGCGCGTTGCCGTAGGTATAGTAGTAGCCGTGGCCCGCGGGTGTCGGGTTAGCTTCTTCCGTGAAGGTATTCGGCGTGTTGAAATGATTCTGATAGCTTGCAGTCAAGCTGTCATGGTTGCCGATGCTCGTAGCTTCAGGCAGGCTGCGCAGAGCCGCAGCGGAGAGATAGCCGGAGTACTGATATTCCTGTACCTGCAGCTTGGCAGGGTCTGTATCGTTGCCGACCTTGCCTGCCGGTTCGTTGATCTGGTCGCCGGGAGATACGAGGAAGTTGATTTCAGGGTGCTGAGACAGTGCACTGTTTAGCGTCTTGTTCCAGTTGTAGGAATCGTTTCTAGCTGCTATATCGCCGTCCTGCTTAGCATCGCCTTCAGCCGGAGTCTGGCCGGCAGATGCGCCGATCTGCGGGTCGCCTACGTACATGAACGAGAAGTTATTCGGATCGCCTGTCTTGTACTGCTGAGCGTCCTGCCACTTGCCGTTGAGTTTTACCTGATAGTAATACGTCTTGTTCGGTTCAAAGCCGTCAGCAGTTACCTTATTCGTATAATACTGAACGCCGCCGATAACCGTGCCGTCCTGGCAGGTGCCGGTAAATTCTCTAGCGTTTTTCATCTTTTTATTATCAGCGATGCGCACCACTGCTGCATCAGATTTTTCCTTGGAATACCAGCCGAAATTCAGCTTGGAAAAATCAGCACCGGGAGCGAGCGACACCTGTTCGTAATTTGTCTTTATCTTATCCCAGCTTGCCTTCCACTGTGCCCAGTCAGTGTTATCTGAAACAGCCGTCTTCGTTACAGCCTGCGGTGTCAAGGAAGCATCATTCCAATGTTCCGTTGCCGCATAAACGGTCAAAGAACCTGCGCTGAGTGCAGCAGTCAAGCACAGAGCTATCATTTGTTTTTTGCTTTTCCTGAAATTAAACATTTCCGGTCTCTCCTTTGCCTAAGCAAATATAATATACCCTTTTGGGTAAAGCATGAAATATTCTAAGCTATATTCATGACTGTTATTATAAAAGACAAATGTAAACAGCCTATGCAGTGTAAATTAAAATTCAATTATATTTCCGTAAGCATTCTGTAAAATGGATTGACTATACCGAAACAAAATGATATTATATAGACCAATCGCTATAATTCTGTAAACAAAACGGAGGATACTATATGGACAATTCAAATGACAGCTCTTTAAATACCGCTGAAGATAAACCGGCGGACAGCAGACGGCTGCTGATAATACTGCTCGCCTCAGTTGCCGCTATCGGACCGTTGGCGACCGATATGTACCTGCCGGCGATGCCGGAAATAGTCGAAGCATTTAGCACAACACCGTCGATGGTACAGCTTACGATAACGACATGGCTCTTGGGAATGGCTTTCGGGCAGGTCATAGCCGGACCGCTCAGCGATATCTACGGCCGCCGTATGCCTTTGATAGCAGGCCTAGGCGTATTGGCACTTACCATGGCAGCATGCACCGCAGCTCCCAATGTACACAGCTTGATAGCCCTGCGCTTGGCCGGAGGCTTTGCCGCTTCGTCGGCTCTCGTCGTCAGCCGCGCTATTGCCAGCGATATTTACCGCGGTACAATGCTGACGAAATTTCTCGCCACCGTCATGATCATTCAAGGCATTGCGCCCATCATCGCCCCGGTGCTCGGCGGCCAGCTGCTGCGCTTTTCCCCTTGGGAAGGCATCTTCGCTCTGCTGACAGCCATAACTGCCGCTGTATTGTTGATAGCTGTATGCAAATACGAAGAAAGCCTTCCTGTAGAAAAACGCCTCAAAGGCGATTTCAAGCACGTATTAAAGGTATTCGGAGGACTCTGTGCTAGACCGTATTTCGCCAGCCTCTGCGCTATTCAGTTTTTTGTATTCACCTCGCTGTTTGCCTACATCTCCGGTATGCCGTTCGTACTGCAGGGTATATACGGCTTCACGCCGCAGGAATTTTCCTTCGTCTTTGCCATCGTCGGCATCGGCATGATGGTGATGGGCAAGATAACCGGCGCATTGACCGGGCGCATCAGCGATATGAAATTGATGTACGGCGGCCTGATTCAAGGCACTGTATTTGGCATTCTATTTTTAATAGGCCTGCTGCTCGATTTAAATATATACGTGCTGATCGCCTTTATGCTGCTGTCGGAAATCTCGCTCGCCAACATCGCCGCCACTAGCTTTTCACTCGCCATGCGCGCGCAGAAAAAAGTCGCCGGCAGTGCCTCGGCTCTGCTGGGATTCTTCTCGATGATATCCGGCGGCCTGATCGCACCTGTCGTCGGCATAGGCGGAGGCACTACAGCCCTGCCCACAGGCATCGCCATAGCTGCGTCAGAACTGCTGGCACTTGGTGTATACCTCTTCATAACGAAAAAATACGCTCCGGCTGATAAAAAAGGCGGTCGATGAATTGACAAAGAACAATAATACGAAAGAAATTTTTATAAACACGGCTTCAGCCTTGTTTGCCAACAAAGGCTATCACGCTACGGGCATCAGTGAGATATTAAAGCTCAGCCGCGCCCCCAAAGGCTCACTTTACTATTACTTTCCGCAGGGAAAAGAACAGCTCGCCGACGAGGCTCTGCAAAAGACCTCCGATATGATATGCTCGGAGATATCTGCCACTCTTTCCGCACATAAGGATCCTATAGAAGCATTCCAAGAACATCTGCGCTTTATCGCCCGCAAGATAGAAAACGACACGTTCCGCCCCGATGTATCCATCAGCCTAATGGCTCTTGAGACCTTCGCCGGCAATGAACGGCTGCGTCTGCGCTGCCAGAGCATATTCGACAAGATCAAACAGCTGCATTATAATAAGCTCATAGATACAGGAATAGAAAAAGATAAAGCTGAATTCATCGCCATGACCGTCTCCGTGATGACGGAAGGTGCTATAACGCTGTCTTTGACGCGCAAGGATACAGCACCGCTTTATGAGCTTGCCGACAACCTGTCGCAGCTGTTCAGCTTTTATATAAAATAGAAAAAGCGAAGTGATGCCCTTGCTAAATCAGCATAATATTGTCCTCTTGAACACGCATTTCCCCGCCTGGGATAAATTGACCTTAAAGCAGCAGCAGTTTATCATCCGCGCCTCCAATCTGTCCGTCCTGCCGGCTGGCAGTTCCGTGCACAGCACCGCCGGCGGCTGTTCCGGGCTGCTCATCGTAAAGCAGGGCGCACTGCGCGTCTACACGCTGTCAGAAGAGGGCAGAGATATTACGCTCTACCGCCTAAGAACAGGCGATATCTGCATTCTGTCCGCCTCGTGCGTACTGCCGGACATCAGCCTAGATATATTCATAGAAACACTCGCTGACAGCAAGATAATCCAAATCCTGCCCGATACATTTTCCTACGTCATGCAGAACAACATCTACCTTGAAGCTCAGGTCTACAAGCTCGCCACAAGCCGCCTCTGCAAAATCACCTATGCCATGCAGCAGATGATATTCACCGGCTTTGACAAGCGTCTGGCATCGTTCCTGCTCAGCGAGGCACAAGACGGCGAAGTCAAGATGACGCACGAGCAGATAGCCAAGCTCATGGGCACGGCGCGTGAAGTAGTTACACGTATGCTCAAAGACTTTTCCGAGCGCGGCTGGGTAGAGCTTATGCGCGGCAGGATCAAAATAATAGATGAAAAATCTCTGTCGCGGAAAATTTCTTCACCTAATGCCAAAAAATAAAATCTGTGCTATAATATAGGTAAAGGTTTCTACTATCATTATGACAAAAGACACCTGCAAGCGGTGGGACGCAAGCAGGTGCCTTTTTAATACTGTGCTGGTTACTACAATTTACGTGCTATTTTCTATCCAGCCACTTGCAAATGTAATGGGCAATCACACTTGCTACGATAGACAGCACAAAAGTTTCTATTACCATTATGACAACCCTCCTCTCCGTTGCCGGTTTGGAGTGTAGCAACCTAATTATTATAGCATAAAAATCTCATTTAGACACTTTTCAGACTTTAAGAAAAGTGTCTTTATTTATGTTAAAATAGATAGAGAAATTCAGCATAATATATTGGAGGAATTACTTTAATGAAGATAATAGCAGGGCTCGGCAATCCCGGCAGTGAATACGCCAAAACCCGCCACAATGTCGGTTTTATGATGATAGACGCTCTTGCCGATCATCTCGGCGCAGATATCTGGAAGGATAAATTCAACGCCAAGATCGCCGAAGCGCGCATCGGCACAGAAAAAGTCATTCTCGTAAAGCCGCAGACGTACATGAACAACAGCGGCGAGGCAATCGGACCTCTCATGCGCTGGTACAAATTGCAGCCAGAAGACATCATCGTCGCCCACGATGATATGGACATCCCTGCCGGCACCATCCGCATCCGCAAAAAGGGCAGCTCCGGCGGCCACAACGGCATCAAATCGCTGATAGCCCACGTCGGAAGCGAGAACTTCGCCCATGTACGCCTCGGCATCGGACGGCCTCTGCCCGGCTGGACGGTCGTAAACCATGTACTGGCACCGTTCCCCGCCGCAGACAAAGAAGCGGTCGATGCAGCCATCAAATACCTGATTCCCGCCATCGAGTGCATGGTCAAAGAATCGGTCGATATGGCTATGAACCGCTACAATCCCAAAAAGCAGAAGAAGAAAAAATCCAAGCCTGTAGAGGCTGCTCCGCAGAACAATGGCGAGAAAGCAGGTGAGGCCAATGGCTGAAATACGCGCCCTCTACGCCGATGAAAACGGCAATATCCTCGACGCGCCCAAGGGATTTGAAGCCTTGGCACGCACCGGCACGGAAATCGTGAAACTGTCGCCCGACGATCTCATACCCCTGCCGGAATCTGCCGACCTGATGTTTCTGCCCGACCGCCTGCCGCTGGCTGAATACGACGGCGAAACCATGCCCATCATGGGCAATGCCGTAGCAGCTATCCTGCCGGCAGGCTACACGCGCCTTTATATGCCTGCCTTCAAAAAAGAAGAAGGCGCGCAGCAGCTGCCGCTCTACGGCTATACGGCCGTCGTCGTCTACAAGAACGAACTCTATGCCGCTGCTGCCTACACCGATGAAAATGACAAATGGGACCCTATGCACTACAATACGCGCAACCTGCACAAGCTCGTGAAGAGAGTGCAAAAAGATCTGCCGGACAACAGGCTCGTCGAACACCTAGGCAACTGCTCATTGACTTGGCACTGCTGCACTGCGCAGAATCTGTTCTACCGCCGCTGGGAAGCAGGCATACCGACATCACCCGTCTGCAATGCCAACTGCTTCGGCTGCATCTCGCTCCAGCCTGCTGAGTGCTGCCCGTCGCCACAGAGCCGCATCAAATTCCGCCCCACGCCCAAAGAAATCGCCCAAATAGGCATCTACCATCTGGAAACGGCACCCGATGCCATCATCAGCTTCGGGCAGGGCTGCGAAGGCGAACCATCTCTTGCCGCGGACAATATCGTGCCCGCCATTGAAAAGATTCGCAAGAAGACAGCCAAAGGCCAGATAAACATCAATACAAACGCCGGCTACACCGATGGAATCAAGCGCATCATCGATGCCGGACTAGACAGTATGCGCGTCAGCATCATCAGTGCTGTGCCGGAAAATTATCAAGCATATTACCGCTGCTCCTATTCGCTTGACAATGTCAAAGAATCGATACGCTATGCCCATGAACACGGCGTGCACATCTCGCTCAATATGCTCTACTTCCCCGGCTTCAACGACAGCGAAAGCGAAGCCGCTGCCTGGAGGGAATTTCTAGCAGAAAACCACGTTGACATGATTCAAATCCGCAATCTCAACGTCGATCCCGATGCCTTTGCCGACATCATGCCGCCTTTCACCAAGCCGCTCGGCACGAAGGAATTCTTCCGGCAGCTGCGCGAACAGTTCCCCGATATCGTCATCGGCAGCTTCAGCCACTATCAGAAAAACAGCGAGGCATGACGTATGATAGCCAATCCTCAAAGTGAAATGATGGACCGCGCCGCCCGCCGCACCATGGTCGAACGGCAGTTTCTAAGGACATTCCGCTGGGCATATGAAAAATCGCCCTTTTACCGACGAAAATTTCATCAGGCAAATATAAGCATAGACGATGTGAAAATCTTGGACGATATAGGAAAACTGCCGCTGACCACGCTTGCAGAAATAAAACAGACAGCAGCAAGCGACCTAATGACAGGACCAATGAGCAGTGCACTGCGCCTCACTCAATCCCCTAACGGGCTGTACCGCTGCTTCACCGCCGGCGACATGGCACGCAATATCGACATCGCTCTGCGTCCTCTCGCTGCCAATGATATCAACAAAGCCTCCACTCTATTGATATGCGGCGATTACAGTATGCAGTACCGGCTCGACCTGCATTACGCAGCTGAAGCTCTCGGCGCAGCCGTCCTGCCCTGCCGAGGCACCGATGCTGTATTGAATGCCATCAATATATTTCATCCCAGCACCTTGATAGCCTCAGCCGATACACTCGTGCAGATATCAGCCGGCAAAACCACTATGCCTCCTAAGCTAATCGCCCTTGTTACGACACTGCACGACAAGCGGGTGCCCGCACTTGCTAAGGAGCTAAAGCAGGATATATCTCAGATATACGTAGGTGTAAACTCGGGACTCGCCGGCATATTCTTCACCTGTGAGCACCATAGATGGCACCTTCAAGAAGATTACTTCTATCCTGAAATAGTAGACGGCAATCTTGTATTGACGGCTCTGACTTATGAAGCTATGCCCATACTGCGCTTTGTAACAGATCAGCACATACAGCTTTGCAGCAATGAAAGCTGTCCCTGTGGACGGACCCTTGCCACCGCTATTGATGAATTCTAAATAGAAAACCGGCATCAATATCCGGATGAAAATCCGAACCTTGATGCCGGTTCTTTATATTATGAGCTGTCAGCCTGCAAAATAAAAATATGCGAATACCAATAAGCCTAGAGCTATGCGGTACCAGCCGAAAGCCTTGAAATCATTCGTGCGGACGTAGCGCAGCAGGAATTTAATAGAAATTACGGAAACAATGAAAGCAACAACCATGCCTACTAAGAGCAGTATTACTTGTTCAAAAGTATAATTGAAGCCGAATTTGAACATCTTGAGTGCACTGGCACCGAACATGACAGGGATAGCAAGATAGAACGTGTATTCTGTTGCCACAACGCGGGAAGTGCCGAAAATTATACCGCCTAAGATGGTAGAGCCGGAGCGGGAGGTGCCGGGCACCAATGACAATACCTGGAACAAACCGATTATCAGCGCTGTCTTGTAATCCAAATCATTGACATCATTAATGCGCGGATGGCGGTGCTTATTGTAATTTTCTACTACTATGAACAATACACCGTATAATACCAGCGTAAACGCTACCACCTGCGAATTCATAAAATGCTCTTCCATGTAGTCGTTGAAGATCAAGCCGATTATCGCTGCGGGCAGGCAGCCTACAATTACCTTTATCCACAAAGTGATAGTCTGACGTTTTTGCAGATACGTTTTTCTGGCGGAAATCGGATTGAGCCTGTCGAAATTGAGCACAACCACGGCGAGGATCGCTCCGAGCTGAATTACGACGAGAAACATATCCATAAACGCTTTCGATACATTAAGCGTCATGAATTCATCTACTAATATCATATGACCGGTGCTGCTGACAGGCAGCCATTCAGTCAAGCCTTCAACCACGCCGAGAACAATGGCTTTGATGATTTCTAAAGTAAACAAAGATTAACCTCCTAAGTATTATTGGGCTTTCACCTTATAAAGCTGTGATTTAATACAAGCATACGCCTGCTTTATGAAAATAAGCTGAAATTAACAGCTTATATGCTCAAAAAGAGGTCTCTCTATGCGGGAGACCTCTTTTATCTACATTACTTATTAGTTCTGTTGGGTATCAGCCCTTGCCTCTTACCATGTCTATGCTGTCAAAGAGCTTGCTGACCGATTTATTTTCAAAAATGCGGGTGATAGCTTCACCGAGCGGAGCAGCCATGGACAGCGAGATGATCTTGCTGGAATGTTTTTCTTCCGGCAGAGGAATGGTGTTGGTGATGATGAGTTCTTCCATCGGAGAATCTTCAATGCGCTGAACAGCGGGGTCGCTCAAAATGCCGTGCGTGCAGCATGCGTATACGGATTTTGCACCGTGAGACATCAGTGCCTTAGCACCTTCGCAGAGCGAGCCTGCCGTATCTACGATATCGTCGATGATTACGCAGTTCTTGTCTTTTACGTCGCCGATAAGGCTCATTACTTTAGCGCAGCCCGGCATAGGACGGCGTTTTTCAATGATGGCAATCGGAGTCTTGAGGCGGTCAGCGAGAGCGCGGGCGCGAGTTACGCCGCCGAGGTCAGGAGATACTACGATCACATCATCAAGATGTTTTGACTGGATGTACGTAGCAAGCAGCGGAGCTGCAGCGAGATGATCAACGGGCACGTCAAAGAATCCCTGAATCTGACCTGCATGCAAATCTACAGTGATGACGCGGTTGATGCCGGCAGTAGTCATGAGGTTTGCTACGAGCTTAGCAGAGATCGGTTCACGTCCGCGAGTCTTGCGGTCCTGGCGGGAATAAGCGTAATACGGCACTACAGCATTGATGCTTCTAGCGGAAGCGCGGCGGCAGGCATCTGCCATTACGAGCAGTTCCATGAGATTATCGTTTACCGGCTGGCTGGTAGGCTGAATGATGAATACATCCCTGCCGCGGATGCTTTCACTGATCATGACCTGAGTTTCACCGTTGTTGAAATGACCTACAAAAGCATGACATAATTCCACACCGATGTACTGTGCAATTTCCTGTGCGAGCTTAGGATTGGCATTACCGGTGAGAATACATAATTTTGAGGTGTCGAGATTCATTTTTCTCCTCCTGAACGAAACAAATTAAAATTAATATTTATATAAAAACACAGCTGTACTGTATTTTCAGCAGAATTATAAAATAATATTATAGCTTATTTTCTCTTGTCTTTCCAGCGGGTTATATTAGTCTGGCGTTCGCGGGCAATGGCAAGGGCGTTTTCCGGCACTTCCTTGGTAATAGTAGAACCTGCGCCTACATACGCGCCGTCTTTGACCGTAACGGGAGCAACGAGATTGGAGTTGCAGCCGATGAAGCAGTCGTTGCCGATAGTCGTACGGTATTTTTTCTTGCCGTCGTAATTTACCGTGATAGTACCGCAGCCCATGTTAACGCCGCTGCCCATGTCAGTATCGCCGATGTAAGACAGATGCGGCAGCTTCGTGCCTTCACCGATATTGGAATTCTTGACTTCGACGAAATTGCCGATCTTGACTTTATGAGCCAGCTTCGTATTGGGCCGGATGTGAACGTACGGTCCCATCTTAACATCATCAGCGATTTCAGCATCTTCCGCAAAGAAATACATAGCTTCTACATTGTTGCCGACCTGTACGTTTTTAAGATGGCTGTTCGGGCCGATTTTGCAGTTTTCGCCGATCTTGCAGCTGCCTTCAATCCAAGTGCCCGGATATAGGACTGTATCCTGACCGATTTGAACATCTGCATCCACATACGTCGTATCAGGGTCCATCAAGGTAACGCCGTTATCCATCAATTCCTGATTTTTGCGCTGGCGAAGAATTTTTTCCGCTCTGGCAAGCTGTGAACGGGAATTTATGCCGAGCGTTTCTTCGTAGTTTTGAGCGATGGACGCATTGATCTGCTGGCCTTCTTCGCGCAGAATCGACAGCACATCCGGCAGATAGTATTCGCCTTGGGCATTGTTGTTGTTGACCTTCTTGAGACTGTCAAACAGTGCCTGAGCATCAAAGCAGTAAATACCCGTGTTGATTTCATTGATAGCGCGTTCGCGTTCGCTGGCATCTTTCTGCTCAACGATTTTTTCCACGGAACCGTCCAGGAGGCGGATTACTCTGCCATAGCCGAACGGGTCAGGCATGAAAGTCGTCAGCACAGAAGCCTTCGCTTCTGAAGAAACGTGTTCTTCGTAGAACTTATGCAGCATTTCACCGGTGATTAGCGGTGTATCGCCGCAGAGCACCATGATAGAAAAATGTTTTTTATCCGTGATGAGCGGTTCAGCCTGCATTACTGCATGGCCCGTGCCGAGCTGTTCTTTTTGCAGCACGACTTCAGCCTGGCTGCCGATAGCCTGCTGCACCTGTTCGTGTCCAAACCCTACTACTACTATATTGCGTGTGGAACCAGCCTGTTTGGCAGCATCGAGAACGTGCTGAACCATGGGCTTGCCCCCGGCGCAGTGGAGCACTTTGGGCAGTTTGGATTTCATGCGCGTGCCTTTTCCGGCTGCTAAAATGATGGTTATTAAGCCTTCTGATTTCACTTTAGTCATTCACTTTCCTTGTTTTAAGTATCTGTATGGTAAGATTCAGTGCGGCGCATTTATTTGCGGCGCACCTACAAACATTATAGCATAATATTAAGGAATGTCCCTAAAAATCTTTATGCAAAATGCTGTTTTGCGTCAGTCGACGTTGCCGTCTTTGTTTTCCATGCTCAAGAGCAGCGTGTGCTCGGAGCGTTCCATGTGGTACTCCGAGGCCTTCTGCGCGCCGATCACGTCGCCCTGGGCGATGGTGTCGACGATGCGGCGGTGCTCTTCGAGCGTTTCTTCGAGGCGGCCGGGATAGGCCATGGATTTGGCGCGGAAGCTCGTGAGCTGCTCGCGCAGGTTGCAGATGATGCCGACGAGGCGGTGGTTGCGGCTGGCCTGGTAGAGCAGATCGTGGAATTTGGTGTCGGCTTCGACGATTTTTTCCATGTTGTGCTCTTTGATGGCTTCGCCGATGATGACGAGCAGGCGCTGGAGCTGTTCGAGCTCGTCGTCGGTGATGCGCTCAGCGGCCAGGCCGCTGGCGAGCGAGTCGAGCGAGGTGCGGATTTCAAATACTTCGTTGATGTCCTTGATAGAGAGATTGGACACGTAGGTGCCGCGGCGCGGCATCATGATCACGTATCCTTCAAGCTCCAGTTTGCGGATGGCTTCGCGCACGGGAGTGCGGCTCACGCCGAGCTGCTCTGCCAGATGGATTTCCATCAGCCGTTCGCCCGGTTTCAGTATTCCCTTGCGGATTGCATCGCGCAGTGTTTCAAAGACGACCTCGCGCAGAGGCTGGTAGCTGTCTAGTTTTATCGGGGTGAGTTTGCTGCTCATGTATGTGATGATTCCTCTCTATGTCAATCTAAGTCAATCTAAAATGAGTCTGTGCCTGATGTGCAGGTGGCAAATATGTCGGCATCAAAGTTCTCGCGCATCTTTTGGGCGATGGCCTCAGCTTCAGCATTGCTGCGGGCGATGGCAAAGACGGTGGGACCGCTGCCGGACATCATGGCGGCCTTGGCTCCGCAGCTTAAAAGGGCGCTCTTGATGTGCGCTATTTCCGGAT
>CATYZV010000005.1 GCA_958415865.1 uncultured Selenomonadaceae bacterium | reverse complement strand
ATATATGGTATAATAATCGTAATTTCTTCCATTAATAGAAAGGATGATGGTATGATAAGCATACTATGGGATAATGTAAGGAAAAATGCTCCTCTGGTGCATAACATCACCAATTATGTTACGGTCAATGACTGCGCGAATATACTGCTTGCCTGCGGTGCTTCGCCTATTATGGCGGATGATGCCGGGGAGGCGGCGGAGATAACGGGCATATGCGGCGGGCTCAATATCAACATCGGTACGCTCAATGTGCGTACGATTGAAGCGATGGAGCTTGCCGGGAAAAGGGCTAATGAATTATCACATCCGGTGCTGCTGGACCCTGTGGGTGCGGGTGCTTCTAAGCTGCGTACTCAGACGGCGTTGGATTTGCTTGAGAGTATAAAATTCAGTGTAGTGCGCGGCAATATGTCGGAGATCAAGACTATTGTGAACGGCAGCGGCTTTACGCATGGTGTGGATGTATCGGCAGCTGATGTGGTTACGGAAAGCAATATAGCTGAATGTGCTGGTTTTGTCAAAAATGCGGCGAAGTCTTTGGGTTGTGTAATTGCTGTGAGCGGTGCAATAGATATTATTTCAGACGGTAACACGGTCTATGCTGTGCGCAATGGCTGTGCTTTGATGGGGCGGATCACCGGCAGCGGCTGTATGCTGTCGGCTCTGACTGCTGCCTGCATAGCTGCTAATCCCGATGATATTCTTCATGCTGTTTTGACTGCTGTATGCGCTATGGGGGCGGCCGGCGAGGCTGCGCAAAGCCGCATGACGGCTATGGATGGCAATGCCAGCTTCCGCACTTATCTAATAGACGCTGTTTACAATATGGACGGCGCGAAAATTGAAGCGATGGCAAGGTATGAATGTATTTAAGAGGTGATGGTATGAAAAAGGTTCTTACGATAGCGGGTTCTGACTGTAGCGGCGGTGCGGGCATACAGGCGGATATCAAGACGATAACAGCGCATAAAATGTACGCGATGAGTGCAATTACTGCATTGACGGCGCAAAATACAACGGGTGTCTATGGGATTTTGGAAGCTGATGCTGATTTTGTAGGCAGGCAGCTTGACTGTATATTCGAGGATATACGCCCGGATGCGGTGAAGATAGGCATGGTATCCAATGCGGCAATCATAAAGATGATAGCGGCTAAGTTAAAGCAGTACAAGGCGGTCAATATCGTGGCTGATCCTGTGATGGTATCAACTTCCGGAAGCCGGCTGATGGAGGCAGAAGCTGCTGAGGCTCTGGTAACGGAGCTGTTGCCGCTGGCAGATGTGATAACACCTAATATTCCGGAGGCGCAGGTGCTCTGCGGCTTTGCTGTAGACAGCAGTGAAAGCTGCCTGCGCGCTGCTGAGGTCATTGAAAAGAAGATATCTTCCGCTGTATTGATCAAAGGCGGTCATCTGAAGGATACGGCAGATGATTTATTGTACAGCAAGGGCATAGCAAAATGGTTTCCCGGCAGGCGCGTAGATAATCCCAATACACATGGCACGGGCTGCACTCTGTCTTCGGCGATCGCCTGCAATCTGGCTGCCGGTTATGATTTAACAGAAAGTGTTCAGCGTGCAAAAGACTACATTACCGGAGCGTTGAAAGCCGGTCTTGATCTTGGACGCGGAAGCGGACCGCTCAATCATATGTATAATCTGGCAATAAAATAGCCTGCAAGCTCATTGCAGGCTGAATGTGGGTATCTATTTGGCTTTTGCCAGTATGAATACAGTGCTTAGGATCAATGCTGCGCCGATAAAATCAGGTGTGGTGAGGCTGACATTTAGCAGCAGGGCAGAGAGTGTGATGGATGCCAAGGGTTCGGCGACGGTCAAGATACCTACTTCTGTCGGACTGATCAGCAGGATGCTTTGCAGATAGAGATAAAATGCAGCGGCTGTGCCTAGGAATATAACAGTGAGCACAGCTGCTACTGCCAGTAAGTCGAATATCTTAGGTATGCCGCTGATGCCGTGAAAGAACATCATCGTCATGCCGCCTATCAGCATTCCCCAGCCGATGACATTGGCGGGAGGATACGCAGACAGCAGGCGGCGCGGCTGGATTGTGTAGACCACACAGCAAAGTGAAGAACTGATGCCGGAAGCGAGCGCGATGGGTGAGAGCACGATGCGCGAGAAATCTCCTTTTGTAACGATTAAGGCAGTGCCGATGACTGCGAGCGTGATTGACAATAGTTCCGGCAGTGAAGGCTTTTTATGCTTAAATATGAGGGTGTAGATCATCAGGAACACGGGCAGCAAAAACACGAGTATCGTGGCTGTCGGTGCATTGCTGTGTGCGATGCAGACGTAGAACAGGTATTGGGAGCCTAGCAGTCCGATTATGCCGAGGATTAAGATGCTCACTGTATTTTTTCTGAGTACGGGGAAAATGCTCTTCGTATTTATATACGTCATGGTCAGCAGCAGAAGGCCGCTGACTATCAAACGGATCTGCACAAGCCATTCCGGGGCGGCACCGCAGTTTTGGAGCAGATATTGAGCTGCTACGCCGCCAAAGCCCCACATGACAGCGGCTGAGATGACGAGCACCATTCCTTTTACGTGTGAATTCATGATAAATTTCTAATCTCCTTGCCGCATAAATTTTGCTATAATTATATAAAAAGAGGTGATGTATTTCAATGGAAATTTTTCATAATGACTGGGCGCAGTATTTAAATTCTGAGCTGCATAAAGATTACTATATTAAATTGCGCGAGTTTCTGATCAGCGAATACAAGTCGCGGCAGATATTCCCCGATATGTACGATATTTTCAATGCACTGCATTACACTAGCTACAGCGATACGAAAGTCGTAATACTGGGGCAGGACCCATACCACGGCGACGGACAGGCGCACGGGCTGAGCTTTTCGGTAAAGCCGGGCGTACCGCCGCCGCCGTCGCTAGTCAATATCTTCAAGGAATTAAAAGATGATTTGGGCTGTACTATTCCCAATAACGGCTGCCTAAAGCCATGGACTGACCAGGGCGTGCTGCTGTTAAACACGGTGCTGACAGTGCGGGCACATCAGGCGAATTCTCACCGCGGCATGGGCTGGGAAACCTTTACGGATAAGATCATAGAGCTGTTAAATGAACGGTCAAAGCCCGTGGCGTTTATTCTCTGGGGAGGACCGGCGCGCCGCAAGAAAAAGATGATAACGAATCCGCAGCATTTCATTGTAGAATCGCCTCATCCGAGCCCTTTGTCAGCTTATCACGGATTTTTCGGCAGCAAGCCGTTTTCCAAGGTCAATGCCTTTTTGGAAAGCATCGGTGAAACGCCTATCAATTGGCAGATACCGAATATCTAATCCGTCAGCAGACTTTCCATATCCGGCGGCAATGGTGATTGAACGGCGATATCTTCGCTGCTGAACGGATGGATGAATTGCACCTTATAGGCGTGCAGAGCATGGCGGCTGATCAACTCGCGGCTGCCGCCGTAAAGGTCATCGCCAAGCAACGGATGGCCGATATGAGCCATATGGACTCTTATCTGATGAGTTCTGCCCGTTTCCAGCCATAGTTCGACGAGTGAATAGCTGCCGTACTCTTTTAATACCTTGTAATGAGTTACGGCGTGTTTGCCGCTGTCAGATACGCAGTGGAGTATCATGCTGTTCTCCTGTCTGCCGATAGGAGCGTTGATTGTCCCCTGTTTTTCAGCTAATATGCCGTGAACTATCGCTTTGTACGACCGATGCAGCCGGTCATGTCCGCCTAGCTGGTGCTGCAGCTGAGACAGCTTGGCAAATACCACCAGCCCGGAGGTATTCCTGTCGAGGCGGTAGAGCGGATGACAGCCCCATTCCTCGCCGTTTTGCTGAAAATGGTAGATGACAGCATTTGCCAGTGTAGCATCCTTTTCAAAAGTCAGAGGATGTGTCAGCATGCCGGCAGGCTTATCGGCTATAAGAAGATATTCATCCTCGTAGGCGACGGATAAGGGAATATCAGCAGGCTGAACTGCCGATTTAACAGCAGGCAGTTCATATGATACAATATCGCCGCCCTCGACGAATGCTTGCGACGGTCTTGTCAATTCACCGTTGAGCCAAAAATTTTCCGTGCGCTTTATTTTTTTCCACAGTGTTGAGGATATGCCGCAGCGTCGTTTTAGATAGTATTTTGCCAGCTGGCGCGGCATGCCTGCTTCTACAGTGTATGAAATGCGCGTCATCGGTTCACATCCTTGATGCGTTTGTAGGCGGTGTAAACGGCAGTTATGACACCGAGAAAAATACCGCTGACTGTGCCGAAAGGTGTGGAAGAAAAATATTCGTCAGCCTCTATGCCGATGAATACACACAGCCCTATCACTATTATAAAATGAATGCCGATGCCGCTGATAAAAGCAAAGGTCTCCCAGTTCGATTTAGGTTTAGTCATTGTCTGCTCCATATTTAAAGATAAAGAAAAGGTTGTGATTGCATGAAAAAGAAAATACTCTGTTTATTTGCCGCTGTCATGATGGTGCTGATGGCTAGTGCCTCTCTTGCCGCTGCCAAGCCAAAGCCGATAGAAGTGCCCGCTCCCTGGCAGGTATTTGACCTCGGTCCGGCAGAGCAGTACATCACGGCATTTGATACCAGCACTATCAAATACGATAGGAACAGCGACGGTTCCATCAATAAGAATATCATAATTTACGATGAAAGAAAAATAAATGATATTCCGATGTCGACCGAATATCGCTTCTACAGTATAACTAAATGCCGCCTCAACGTAGAAAATCAGGCCATCTGCTTCGGCGATGAATCTTTCTATACGAAAAAAGACAAGTTCCGCTGGACTGATACGCCGGCTTATCTGACATGGATAACCGTAAGGCCTGATACGATCGGCGCGATAAAATACATCACTTTAGTAGAATACGCTAAAGCACATGATGATGAACTGATAGCGAGATCTTAATTGAACGTAAAAACAGCTGTATCCGCCTGATTTTGTAAATTTTCGGCGCAATACGGCTGTTTTTTGCTTAGATAGATTGATATTCATCGGAAATAATAATAAAATTTATACTGTAATATAGATATGTTTTTAGAAAGGAAAGATTGCATGAAGTATATTTTTGTCGATTTTGAAATGAATCCGCTGGCAAAGGAATACAAGGAACAAAAGAAAATCTGCCGTGTGGAGATAATTGAGATCGGCGCAGTGCTGCTGGGTGAAAATTACAAAGAGGAAGCCCGCTTCAAGCAGCTGGTAAAGCCCAAGTACAATGAAAAAATCTTCAAGAAATACACTAGCCTAACCGGCATAACGACGGAGATGGTTAAAAATGCCCCGGATTTTTCTTCCGCTTTGGAAATGTTCACCGATTGGAGCATAGCTCAGTCCGACGGAAAATATGAAGTCTATGCGTGGAGTGAAAATGATCTCGATCAGCTCCGCCGTGAAATCCGCCTCAAGCAGATTGCCGTAACTGACCGTTTGCAGTACATGATGGATAACTGGAAGGATTTTCAGAAGATATTTACTCAGCTGCTCAATCTGGAAAAGCCGATGTCGCTGTCCACCGCAGTGGAATTGACTGCCAATCTATTTGAAGGAAAGCAGCACGACGCACTCTGGGATGCCAAGAACACCGCCAATATCTTTGCCTTGTCGCGCAATGAAGCGTTGTTCAAGCAGCAGATGAAGGTAGTACTCGATGCCTTAAAGCCCGAACGGCCGCATACATTCAGCATGGGTGATATGTTCAGTCCTGAAATGCTCTCGAAGATGGGGATGAAGTGATATGACAGACTGATAGAGATAGAAAAAGCCGCAGTGTGATGCTGCGGCTTTTTTGCTGCCTGTAGGCGGCTGTTATTCTTTATGGAAAATAAATTTATCGATGACTTTGGCTATGCCGTCATTGTCATTCGTATCCGTTACATAATCAGCAGCGGCTTTTACGCTGTCGATGCCATTTCCCATAGCCACGCCGAGACTGGCGTATCTAACCATGGCTAAATCGTTGCCTTCATCGCCGCAGGCTATGATTTCTTCGCGGCTGATGCCGAGGCTAGCAGCGAGATGGGATAAGCCTATGCCTTTATCCACACCCTTGTGCATAAATTCAAAGAAAAACGGCGTACTGCGGCAGCTGCTGTAATCTTCGTATGCCCACTGTGGCAGCTTTGCCACGGCTTTTTCTATGATTTCAGGCGGGTCGATGAACATGACTTTGACGATATCTTCATCGTCGCTGATATCTTTAGCGGGATCGACGATATGCAGATCTATCTTGTTGATGTCTATTTCCGTCTGAGTGTACTTACTGTTTTGACGAGCAATAAGCCCCTGGCGCGTGGAAAAAGCGTGGCAGTTGACTCCTAATTCTTGCGATAAAGCATTGAGCTTTTTATAATCAGAGCCTTTCAGTGCATTTGTATAAATAGGCTGCTTGGTGCTTACATTAACGACAAGTGCACCGTTAAAGCTCAGTGCGTAGGTGTCCGGTCCCATCAGCCCGAGTTCATGCAGTGCGCCGTAGATGCCTTCAAGAGGCCTGCCGGTGGCGAGTACTATTCTTACGCTGTGAGCATGGGCTTTCATTATGGCCTCTCTAGTCAGCGGGCTGATCTTTTTATCAGAATTCAGCAGTGTGCCATCCATATCGAGTGCGATTAATTTATACGATTTATCCATATCCAATCCCCTTTGCCGATTTGTTTCTTTCAATTATATCATGGCAGGCGCATATTGACGACCGTGCCGCTGTGGAATAGATAGAGATATTTTTCTTTGACCGGCTTTTGAAGTATAGCCTGTGCCGCAGCGGCATAAAGCTCGATCTGTACAGCGTATTTTTCTCTTGCCTTTTCTGCACTGCAATTATCTGTCTTGTAATCGAGCAGCACCAAACCGTCATCTTCCGCAAACAGCAGATCGATTATGCCTTGGATGAAAACAGTCTCTTCGCCGTTTTCAGGATAGAGCTTTTTGCCCGGAAATACGCTGTTTATCTCCTGCATTGACATCATTCGGCTGAAGGCAAGCTCTCGTTCTATCTGCGGCGATTTGCGCAGGCGCGTACCCAGCGGCGAATATAGAAATTCTCGTATCTTTCGGCGGTAGATCTTCTTTAGCTGCTCTTTGTCAATGATTTCAGCTTCTGCCATCTGCTGCAGCTGCTCAGCTATGCCGCGGTCAGTCAGATCACCTCGGAGATCTAGGTGCTGCATGACGGTGTGCATCAATGTCCCGTATTCTGCCGCTGTCATGGCAGTCGTCTGCTGCAAGAAGCGCGGCCGCTTAAAGACAGCCTTTTCAATGTAAGGCGCGGCTATACCGTCGGCTTCTTCCAGTGCAAAGCGGCGTTTTATTTCACTGACGGACAGCTTTGCCGGAATTTGCAGTGCTTCGGCATGTGGATACTGCCGATTCAGCCTGTCGGCTGCCCAGTCTTTATATTCTGTTTCCGGCAGCGGTTCCAATTTTTTTACTGACTGCATTACTTGTTTCGTATCGTGTGATTCGGTATGCTGCGTTATAGCGGCGGTTGCTGTGGTAAATTCAATCTGCCAATGCGAGTTATTGCTTAGCAGTGCAAAGGATTCTCTGCCGCTTTGGCTGCGCAGTGTACTGCCGTCAGGATGGCGCAGCAGAGCCGTGCCGAGCCAGTCGAGATAATTGTTGGCACCTTCGATGCACTCATCGGGCAGAGCTTGGCAGCCGTCATCTGGCAGGTGAGAGGCACAGCGTGCGGCGAATTTGCCTGCATCGGCAACGGAGCCGATGATTATGAGCTTTTCGCGGGCGCGCGTCATCGCAGTGTAGAGCATGCGCATTTCCTCTGCTTTCAGTTCATGCGTGATCTGCTGAGCGATTGCCTGGCGCGGCAGTGTCTGGTAGCGGATGTGATTTTCCAAATCATACGTGTACAGTCCCAGCCCTAAGTCTTTGTGAATCAATACGGCTTCCTGCTGTGCGTCCCTTAGGTTGAACCGCTTGCCTGCATCGGCGAGAATGACGACAGGAAATTCTAGGCCTTTGCTTTTATGAATGCTCATTACACGTACGACATTTTCACCTTCGCCTAGGCTGCGTGCTACTTCGAGGTCGCTGCCCATATCCTGCATACGCTGCACGAAGCGCAGAAAGCGGAACAGACCGCGGAAGGATGTCTGCTCGTATGCCGCTGCTCTATCGTAGAGTGCGCGAAGATTTGCTTGGCGGACTAAGCCTTCTTTCATGCCGCCTGCGTAATCATAATAGCCCGTCTCATCGAGCAGCAGCCAGATCAGTTCCGGCACGCTGTGGCGGCGTGCATAGTCGCGCCATTTTTCGAGATTATGCACGAAAGATGACAATTTCTGCTTGAGCGATTTCGGCAGGCGGCTGCCTTCTTTGACTGCTGCTATCAGTGCCGTATACATATTTTTTTCGGGAGCAAGCAGGCGCACGCGCGTCAATTCTGCTGCACTCAGTCCGATGATAGGGGAATAGAGCACGGCGGTCAGCGGTATATCCTGCTGGGGATTGTCTATTATCTGAAGCAATGACAGCATCACGCGGATTTCCGTCGCCTGAAAATATCCTGACTCATCACTGGAATAAACGGGTATATCAGCAGAGCGCAGAGCCTCGGACAGTATCTGGCCCTTCTGCTTTATCGTGCGCGTCAGAATGACGATATCGCGGCACTGCAGCGGGCGGTAATCATTGAGCTTCTTATCGTAGACGACTGTTTTTTCGTCGCTAAGCAGTGTTTGTATGCGACTGACGATCAGGGCGGCTTCTGCCTTAAAGCCCTGTTCTACGGAATTTTCATCGTTGCCGTTATCCTCTTGGCCTGCTGTGCCGTTTTTGTCGATGATGGTCAGCTCAATCGGTGAATCGACCGTCTGTCCTTCACTGCACGGTGGATATTCCAGCCCGCAGCGCAGCATCTCCGCTTCACCGTAATTGAGTTCTGCCGCCGTTTCCGTCATGACCTGTGAAAAAATGCAGTTGACTGCATCGAGAATATTGCGGCGGCTGCGGAAGTTTTTAGCCAAGTCGATGCGCTGACAGTCATCGCTGCTTTGAAAGTAGCTCTTGTATTTCTGCATGAACAAGCCGGGGTCAGCGAGGCGGAATTTGTAAATACTCTGCTTGACATCGCCGACGAAAAAGCAGTCCGGCGTACTGCGCGAGGCTATCAGCTGCAATATAGCTTCCTGTACGCCGTTTGTATCCTGATATTCATCGACCATGATTTCCTTGTATTTTTCCTGCAAGGTCAAAGCAGCTGCCGTCGGGATCAGATCATCGGCTGTAGAGCCGGGAGCTGCCAATAGCTGAAGAGCAAAATGTTCCAAGTCGGAAAAATCGAGCAGGGATTTTTCTGCTTTTGCCTTGGCGAATGCCGCTGCAAAGTCCTGTACAGTACGGCATAGTATAGAGGTTTCATCTCTTAGCACAGGGATATCATGCAGTACTTCTTCTAAGGGCTGTTCAAAGTAATTTTCCTGCAGCTGTTTAAATACATCTTTTATGCCGTCGCGCCGTGCCTTGAATGCTTCTTTGATTTCGGCTGGAATTTTCTTGGATGATGTCATGCGCATAAAAGAGGCTCCGCTGATGGTTTTTTGCAGGCTGCTCCAATCCCGGCAGGCAAGGCAGCCGTCTACTATCTCAAGGTCGGCAGAAGCTATTTTTATAAGCGGCTCTATCTTGAGTTCCTGTGCCTGCCGGTGCAGCTCCGCTCCGATGCGGCGGCACGAGGATAATTTATTTTTTACATCGCGCTCAATCAACGCCATCCAGGGGAATTCCTCTAAGCTGCCGCTGTCAAGCTCATAATAATGAGGCAGTGCAGACAGCCATTGTGATGGGAAAGGCTGGCTGCGCGAGTATTCGTAGAGCTTCAAGATGATATCATAGAGAGGTTCATCACCGCGTTCAGAGCCGTAGATATCCGTCAGATGCAGAAAATCAGCATTATCTTCTTCGTCGTATTTTGATTCAAATAATTCTTCCAGCACATCGAGTTTTAAAAGCGATATCTCCTGTTCGCTGCCCAATCTGAACTTAGGGTCCAGTCCCAGCTCATGGAAGTTTTGGCGGATGATGTTTTGGCAAAAGGCGTGCAGCGTGGATATAGATGCAGCATTCAGCAGTACCAGCTGGCGTTCCTTATCGCTATCTGGCAGTTTTTCAGTGATGGCAGCAGCGATTCGCCCGCGCATTTCAGCAGCGGCGGCATTGGTGAATGTTACAATGAGAATCTGATTGATATCGCAGTGATGAGGATTGTCCCTCTTGATGCGTTCTACAACGCGCTCGACGAGCACGGCTGTCTTGCCGGAGCCGGCGGCTGCTGCTACGAGTATATTTTTGCCATAGGCTGTTATGGCTGTCAATTGCTCAGGGGACCACATTTATAAATCTCCTTTCCTGTCTTTGCTGTCTGCCGTACATTTCTGTTCATCATGAGCAGCGCGGCGCATGATTTCCATGATTTCGCCGTCATCAATATCGTCGATTTCATTGTACTTATAGCCCGCCGTATCCTTGTCAAAGCGGCAGATTGCCGTGTACGGGCAGTAGCTGCAAGCCGTTTCTTCATTGAGCTTGTAAGGGAAAATCTTCGTTTCGCCTTGCAAAATGCGCTTGCCTGCACCGCGCAGGACGTGCTCTATATGGTCCATCAGCAGATCAAATTCCTCCTGCGTCTTGACGTAGGCGCGGCTGTTGGCGTTGATGGTATTGTCCTTTTTGAGATTTACTTTGATGAAGCTAAGTGAATCGTCTATGTTCCGTATGACTTCAGGGTCGGCAAGCACCCAGCCGGGCATGCGCATTTCCCGCTGAATTTTCTGCTGCAGCTCGGACTGGCTGAGCCTTTTCTTTTCCATCAGAGACGGCCAGCGCAAAAAGCAGTATAGTATACCTGCCGGTACAGCCTGCGGCATATTGCAGAGCAGCATTGCGGCATTTTTTGCGGCGAGCAGATACGTTAAAAGCTGCAGGCGAAGCCCGTAGTAGACCTGCAATAGATTTATCATCGCTCTGCCGGATTTGTAGTCGATGACGAGATAGTAGCCGCCTGAGATGTCAATGCGGTCTATCTGTCCCGTTACCTCTATTTTACAGCCGCTTTCATCATCAAATAACAGAGGCTGCATATCGCTCCTGCCTCCGAACTGCTGTTCCAAGGCACGGGGCTGGAAGCGGCTGTGCTTGGCAAATTCAATCAAATGCTGCAGTGAGGCCGATGCCAATAATTCAATCCTATCGAGCAGATGCTTGTAGCGGCCGGAACTCAGCAGTATGCTGTTTTGCAGGCGCGGAGCTATATCTTCGACTATCTCATGGCAGAGTGAGCGGCATTCTTCCGGTGCTACAGAATCCCAGCTGCGCTGTTCATGCTCCAGCTTAGCTCCGAAACGGTGCATGACGGCATGGAGCAGTACGCCGAGATTCGGTGCGGCAAATTTGAATTCTCCGCGCTCTTGCAGATGCAGAGCATAATGAACGAAGTGGCGGAAGGGACATCTGTAAAATTCTTCAAAGCGCGTAACGCTGCCGCGCAGGACTTTGCGCTGTGCGTAGACTTCAGCTGCAAGCTTGGGCGGCAGAAAATCGTGCGGAGCAGAGGCAAACAGTCCGCCGAAGGCTGTTTTTAGCGGCAGGGCAGTATCATCTCGCAGCAGGTTGTAAACGTCATTCCAGTACGGCTCTATTTTGCTGCCTTCACTGTACTTGCGCAGTGCAGAGGTGAGATTGGACAGACAGCGGCGTTTTGTCGTTACCTGTATATCTCTGTGCTGTAAAATCGTCTCAAGTGGTATGGATGTAAAATGAGCCTGCGGCAGTATCTTTAAAAGCCGCGAAATCAAAATAGATTTTTCCAAGCCTCTGCCGTCAGCATCGGCTAGAGCGTACGAAGCCCAAAGATAATTCGTCGGCAGGGAAAAGCCCTTGTACAGCAGATACCGCTCGGCAAAATTATCCTCGCAGGCACCGCTTGAGATATTTATGCCTATGCCGGCCATCAGCAGCCGCTCAGCATCGCTTAGCAAGCCCTCACTGCGGCTTCGTCGCGGCATCATGCCTTCATTGGCACCGAGAATATAAATCGCACGCTTGTTATTCAGCGTGTTATGCTCAAACGGAGCAATCGTTACGTAATCCGAGCCAGGCGGTATCAAAGCGATCTGTATGCTGTCCAGCCCGTCGTTGATCAGCTGTTCGTAATCCTTCAGCTTCATCTGGTCAGTGCCGCACGTCTGCACTATCTGGTCCATAAGTTCTACAATGCTGTTCCATATTTGCTGATGTTCTTTTGCAAGTGCCGCATCGCCGTGTTCTTGAGTCGTGCGCTGCCATTCGTCAAGCTTTTGCGGAACCTCCAAAGCTGTCAGAATGTCATACATAGCTCTGGTGAAATCCTCAGCCGTATCGGCCTCATGTATCTGCCGGTAAAATAAACTGAGCGGTTCAGCCAAGCGGCGGCGTATATCGTTTATCTTGGCAAGCTCAGCCTGTTCATCATCGTCAACGGTCAAAGTATCAGCATCGATTTGGCTGAGGCGGCTGAACTTCCAGTCATTACCGCTCAGCCATAGCTTCGTGCCGCGTATGCCGAATGACAGCACATAATTTTCTAATTCGTCAATTTCCGTGCGTGAAGCAGCGAAGAAATCCGTCTTAAAGGCGCGGAACAGCGGCTCATACTGCCAAGTGCGCATTGCCTCCAGCACGGAGCGCATCAATTCTGCCAAGGGATGGTGAGCTGACTGCCGCTTGCTGTCGCTGAAGCAGGGAATGGCGTAATCCTGCAATACCCTCTGCACTAGCTCGCTGTATTCATCTTCACTGCGCAATAGTATGCCGATATCGCTGTGGCGGTATCCTTCTTCGCGGGTCAAGCGCAGCATATCAGCTGCCGCTGCCTCACATTCCAAGCGGCGGTTCGCGGCTTCAACGATATGCAGCCCGCCATGTGCGGGGCTTTCCTTTAGGGGAAATGCAAATAAACGCTGTTCAATGTACTTCAAATCTGCTTTTGCACTGCGGTGATTATCCGTCAGCTGATGCACCGATACAGGCACCTCCAGCTTATCTGCTATGCTGCGCACCTGACTGTAGACGATGTACTGGCGGTGAAATAATGCCGTTTCAGCTTCGTGTTCCACTAAATTTAAATTATTGATGCAGAGCGTCAGATGAATATTTGATGCCAATTTGAGCAGCTGTTCAATGACCGATAAATGCTGAGCGTTGAACGCATCAAAGCCGTCAATCCATATTTCCGCACCGCGCAGCCAGCTGCATTTTGCCAGGCGTTCAATAGCCAGCGTCATAATATCTTCACTGTCGTGATACCTGCCTGCCATCTGTTCATCCAAGCCGCTGTAAATATTGGCGAGATCATTTAATTTATGACGCAGTGTTTCATTGTCTAGCAGCTGCGTCAAATCCCTCAGCTGCCCTGCACTGATGCCTGCCGTCTTTAACTCCTCGATAATGCCCGCTACCGATGAAGTAAAATGGTGCTGCCGCGCCGCCTTGGCGAGAACTGACAGTTTTTGCGAACTGAGCACGCGCGAGAGCAGCAGCTGTTTTCCCACTTCACTTAGATGAGGATGCAGCGCACCGCCGCACCGCTGCAGCACTTGATAAGCCAAGCGGCTCATGCCCAGCACGTAAGCGCGTGAAAAACCTCCCTGCCGATTCATCATTAAAGCAAGCTGTTTTTCCACGGCAAATGTCATATGGTCAGGCACGAGCAGCACGAGCGGACTTCCCTGAGGTGCCTTTTTGAGCCGTTCACATACAGCCTCAAGGCACAGCTGCGTCTTACCCGTTCCTGCGCGTCCGATGATGAATTCCAACAATAGCATAACCTCCTATACATATAATAGACTACGTTCTTGTTTATCATATTTTACCATAAAATTTATATCAGCAAGCTGTCTTGTCAGCTGTAAAGAATTAATGTATAATGTCAAACAAATGAAAGATACTGTATTCACTTGTATTTGAACTTTGAGCCAAAGGAGATTATTATACACATCATGGAATTTATACAGGACGAAATCGAACGTCTCAAGAAGGAAAAAAATGCCGTCATTCTGGCGCATTACTACGTACCTGATGACGTGCAGGAGATTGCTGACTACATAGGCGATTCTTTTTATCTGGCAAAGAAGGCAAAAGAAACGGACGCGAAGATCATCGTGTTCGCCGGCGTGCGCTTCATGGGTGAAAGTGCCAAGATTTTAAATCCCGACAAGAAAGTTCTGATGCCGGATCTGATGGCGGACTGCCCGATGGCGCATATGGCTACGGTAGCAAAAGTCAAGGAAATGCGGGAAAAATACGACGACCTCGCTGTCGTCTGCTATATTAATTCTACGGCGGAATTAAAGACTGTATCCGATGTCTGCGTAACCTCATCGAACGCTGTGAAAATCGTGAAGAAGCTGCCGAACAAAAATATATTCTTCGTTCCGGACAAAAATCTGGGCTACTACGTCAGCACTCAGGTGCCGGACAAGAATATCATCTGCAACAACGGTTTCTGCCCCCGTCATGAATCCATAAAGACTACATTTGTAAAACAGGCTCAGCAGGCTCATCCCCATGCTCTGTTTCTGGCTCATCCTGAATGTCCGAAAGAAGTCCTTGCCATGGCTGATTACATCGGCAGTACCTCCGGCATTATCGACTACGCTACGAAATCCGATGCCAAGGAATTTATCATCGGCACGGAAGACGGCGTTATGTACGAGCTGAAAACGCGCAATCCGGAAAAGAAATTCTATCCGGCGATGTCTGATCAGTACTGCGTAAATATGAAGAAGGTTTCACTGGAAAAACTCAGAAACTGCCTGCGCGATGAATCAAATGAAGTATTCGTAGACGATGCAGTCAGTGAAAAATCGAAGAAAGTTCTAGCTAGAATGTTGGAACTGGCAAAGTAAAAGAAGGTATTTTTGATGGATAACAATATGAATACGATCAAGACAGATGTGCTGATAGTCGGCACAGGTGCAAGCGGGCTGTTCGCTGCGCTGCATCTGCCTAGTGATAAACAGGTGCTGATGATAACGAAGGACGAAGTGGAAAACAGTGATTCCTATCTGGCACAGGGCGGCATCTGCGTACTGCATGATGAAAATGACTACGACAGCTTCATGGAAGATACGCTCAAGGCAGGTCATTACGAAAACCGCCGCGAATCGGTCGACATAATGATCCGTTCGTCGCGCTCTGTCATCAATCAGCTGATAGATTACGGCGTAGACTTTGCTCGGACAAAAGACGGAGAATTGGACTACACCCGTGAAGGCTGCCATTCGCGTCCGCGTATCCTGTTTCACGAAGACATCACCGGCAAGGAAATAACTCGCAAGCTTCTGGCAGCAGTGCGCAAGCTGCCCAACGTCAAAATCCTCGACTTCACTACAATGTTGGATATAATTGAAGCAGACGGCAGATGTCAGGGCATCTTGGCTCGTGCTAAAGACGGCTCATATCTGGCAGTAAAATCCAATCAGACGATTCTCGCCAGCGGCGGTGTGGGCGGATTATATCACCATTCCACCAATTTCCCGCATTTGACGGGCGATGCTATCGCTATTGCCATGCGCCACAATATCGAACTGGAAAACATCGACTACGTACAGATTCATCCGACTTCTCTCTACTCGACCAAACCCGGCAGAAGCTTTCTGATCTCAGAATCCGTGCGTGGTGAAGGAGCTAAGCTCTATGGCAAGGACGGCAAGCGTTTTGCCAATGAAGTACTGCCCCGCGACCTCATGACGGCTGAAATCAAAAAGCAGATGGCAAAGGATAATATGCCTTACGTATGGCTCGATATGACAGTGCTCGGCGAAGATACCATCCTGCATCATTTCCCGCATATCTACGAAAAATGCAAAGAAGAAGGCTTTGATGCTACCAAGCAGTGGATTCCCATCACTCCGGCACAGCACTACTTCATGGGCGGTATCCATGTAGATAAGTACAGCAAGACTACGATGGACAATCTATACGCTGTCGGTGAAACGAGCTGCAACGGCGTGCACGGCAAGAACCGCCTCGCCAGCAACTCACTGCTGGAAGGTCTTGTATTTGCAGAAAGAGCAGCTAATCAGATAACGAAGCTCTGGAGCGATGACACTATGACTGATGCGGCTTTTGCTCAGCAGGCAGACCGCGCAGCTTCTGCAATCGCTTCTGATGAAAAACTGCAGATGCAGTACAAGCAAGAAGTATTGGCAGAAATGGATAGAGAACGAGCTGAAAAAGAAAGTATGTGTGCCGTAAAATGATCTTAGATAAAATATCACTGAAATTAAACGTTGATCCCTTACTGCTGTCAGCTCTGCGCGAAGATATTACAAATGAAGATGTCAGTACCAGTGCCATAATGCCGGAGTCCTGCCCAGGCGAAGTAGAACTCATCTGCAAAGCGGACGGCATCATTGCCGGACTGCCCGTATTTGAGCGCGTATTTAAACTGCTCGACGGAGAAACGCACTGCGCATTCACCGTCAAAGACGGCGACACCGTACAAAAAGGACAGCTGCTCGGCAAGATCACCGGCGATATCCGCGTGCTGCTGTCCGGTGAACGCGTAGCATTAAATTACTTGCAGCGCATGAGCGGCATTGCCACTTATACGCATCAGATGGCGCAGTGGCTAGAAGGTACTAAGACCAAACTGTTGGATACGCGCAAGACAACCCCTAATATGAAGATTTTTGAAAAATACGCTGTCAGCATCGGCGGAGGCTTTAACCACCGCTACAACCTATCTGACGGCGTACTGCTCAAGGATAATCATATAGGCGCGGCCGGCAGTGTCAAACGTGCCGTAGAAATGGCAAAAGCCTACGCTCCTTTCGTGCGTAAAATTGAAATTGAATGTGAAACCCTCGCTATGGTTAAAGAAGCCGTAGAAGCAGGAGCAGATATAATCATGCTTGACAATATGACGCACGACATGATGAAAGAAGCCATCACCATAATAGCCGGCAGAGCTGAAACGGAATGTTCCGGCAATGTAACGCGCGACAACGTAAAAAAACTCGCAGATATCGGCGTGGACTACATCTCCAGCGGTGCTTTGACCCACTCAGCACCGATACTGGATTTATCACTCAAGCATCTGCATAGGATTTAATTATGTATAAGAGTATCTATTTTGGAAGTTAAGCGGAAAACAATAGATACTCTTATTTATTCGTTTTACTTTTTAGAAAGAGGATAGATATGTTACTTCAACGTTTAGAAGCTCTTCCCGTCGGCAGCTTTCATTACAAACTGCTGTTCATAACCGGCCTTGGCTGGCTGTTTGACGCTATGGACACGGGGCTGATAGCCTTTGTACTGCCTGTGCTCGGCAAAGAATGGGGGCTCGGTGCCAGCCAGATGGGAGCCATCGGCAGCATCGGACTTGTAGGAATGGCACTCGGTGCCGTCGTAGCCGGAGCCATCGCCGACAAATTCGGCAGAAAAACCGTATTTTCTGCGACTGTCATTCTATACAGTGTGGCGACAGGTCTCTGTGCTTTGTCATGGAGTTATGAATCACTGCTATTGTTCCGCTTTTTTGTAGGCTTCGGGCTGGGCGGCGAACTGCCTGTAGCGGCAACGTTGATGTCGGAATACGCACCGACCAACCTGCGCGGCAGATTTATCGTACTGCTCGAAAGCTTCTGGGGCGTAGGCTGGATCTGCGCAGCCTGCATCGCCTATATGTTCATACCCGTCTACGGCTGGCATTACGCCTTTATCATCGGCGCACTGCCCGCAGTCTACGTCTTCTTCATCCGCCTGCACATGCCCGAATCAGTGCGCTATTTATTGTCAAAAGGCCGCATAGAAGAAGCAAACCAGATAGTAAATGACCTAGAAGCAAAACTCGGCGTAAAATACAAAGGCGAATTAAAAGCAATGCCCGAACAGCCGGCAGTCAAAGCATCGCTCAAAGACCTCTGGTCGAGCAAATACCTCGCCCGCACCATAATGCTCTGGATAGTATGGTTTGGCATTGTCTACAGCTACTACGGCATCTTCACCTGGCTGCCCGCCATCGTCTACAACCAAGGCTTCGCCTTCGTCAAGACATTTGAATACGTCCTCTTAATGACCTTTGCCCAGCTGCCCGGTTACTTCTGCGCCGCATGGCTCGTCGACAAATGGGGCAGAAAAATAACACTGTCCTTCTTCCTCCTGATGAGCGGCATAGCCAGCTACTTCTTCGGACAGGCAGCTTCCGTCGAAGCCATCATCATATGCGGCTGCGCCATGTCCTTCTTCAACCTCGGGGCATGGGGTGTAATCTACACCTACACACCGGAACTCTACCCCACCGCCATCCGTGCCATGGGCAGCGGCTGGGCAGCCTGCATCGGCAGACTAGGCGGAATGGCCGCACCGCTCGCCGTAGGCTTTATGATTGAAGCAGGCAGCGATATGCACACCGTATTCTACATGTTCGCCGCTGTCTTCGTCGTAATTGCTATTACCGTATTTGCTCTCGGCATTGAAACGAAACAAAAGAATCTGGAAAATATCTGATGCGATATAGAGCCGCTGTTATAAAAACAGCGGCTTTTTCTATTTTTTTATACATATTGACACATATAGGAAAGTTAGTTCAAAGCTGCTTTAAATACATTTGTATCAAGGATTGATAGGGATTTTGCTATATGATATTATGT
>CATYZV010000004.1 GCA_958415865.1 uncultured Selenomonadaceae bacterium | reverse complement strand
TCCAGTGTAGAAGTATTGGCTAATACTTTTAAGTTGCTAGAGAAATTATCGTATTTTTTCATAAATCACTACACCGTCCTGTTCGATCTCACTGAGTAGTTCATCGGATATATTTTCTTCATCCATATTTACGATATCAAAAGTTAGCAGCGTCTCCACCTTTTCATTGATGTAGAAGTAGAAGTCGCGGAAGTTCCTGCAGCCGTACACAGCTATATCTATATCACTTTTAGGACGATTGTTTTTCCGTGCCCGCGAGCCAAACAACACGATTTTATCAATATTGTATCTGCGCGCAAAATCTGTTATTTGAGCGAAGATATACTGTTCTCTATCACGTATATGAATCATTCCTTTATATCGATCTTCTAATCTCCATGATACAGGAATTAGATATACTGTCAACGATATATAGCAAAAGACAGCCCATGCGGACTGTCTTTTTTTATGCAGAGAAAATTTTATTTAGCTTTAAATACAAAGACCTTGGAATCATAATCGCAGCTTGCCAGCGAATCCTTGCCGGATTCAGTCCTGGTGCTGGAGCTGGGATCGCTGAGCCCTGCGCTGGGGTCGTCCAGTATCAGCCCGGCGTTCATCAGCTCGTCGCCGTAGTAGCAGCCGTCTGCGCCGATGCGTTCATAGCAGAGCTTCGGATCAAGCCCTTGCAGATGAACGCGGCTGAACGGGAGGTTCACGCCGTTTAAGACGCGGTACCAGCCGACGAGTGCCGTGCGCTTATCTTGGCTTACTACCATCCAAGAAGTTACATTGCCGCCCTTTTCAAATGGGCTTATCAGGCGGTAGAAGGTGCCGAACTGGATTACTTCGCGGTACTGTTTCATAAAGTCAATCTGTGCTTTGACCTGTTCCTGTTCATCCTCGGTCAATTTGTTCAGGTCGAGTTCATAGCCGAATGTACCGAAGTAAGCTACATTGGCTCTAGTGTACAGCGGCGTATTGCGGTGCAGCTGGTGGTTGGGCGATACGGATACGTGGCTGCCCATGGAGCTTATAGGATAAGCAAACGAGGTGCCGTACTGAATCTTCAAGCGTTCCACGGCATCGGTATCGTCGCTCGTCCAGGCCTGCGGTGCGTAGTAGAGCATACCGGCATCGAAGCGAGCACCGCCGCTGGAGCACGATTCAAACAGCACGTGCGGAAATTCAGAAGTCAATCGTTCGTAAAGGTCATAAACGCCGAGAATGTAGCGGTGGAACACTTCGCCCTGGCGGTCGGCGGGCAGAGCCGTGCTGTAACATTCCGTTATGCACCTGTTCATATCCCATTTGATATAGGAAACTTTTGCTTCGCGCAGAATTTTCGCCATCATACCATGGATGTGGTCCACGACTTCAGGGCGCGAAAAATCGAGCACGTATTGATGGCGGCCTTCGGACATATTGCGCTGCGGCGTATGAATGACCCATTCGGGATGAGCGCGGTAAAGGTCTGAATCCATGTTGACCATCTCCGGTTCAAACCACAGGCCGAACTTCATGCCCAGTTTTTCAATGCGGTCAGCAAGGCCCGTTATGCCGCCTGCCAGGCGGTCGCGGTTGGCGTACCAGTCGCCGAGGCCTGCCTGGTCGGAAGTACGCTTGCCGAACCAGCCGTCATCGAGCACGAATAGTTCCACGCCGCATTCTTTGGCCTTTTCAGCGATTTCTACGAGGCGGTCTTCCGTGAAATCAAAATACGTAGCTTCCCAGTTGTTGATGAGAATAGGACGCGGCCTGTCGCGCCAATAACCCCTTGCCAAGCGGTGCTGATACAGCTGGTGATACGTCTGACTGAGGTCGTTCAAGCCGCTGTCCGTATAAGCGATGACGGCTTCCGGAGTTTGGAATATACCGCCACCGCCCGCTTCCAATTTCCAGTCGAATGTATTGGGATTGATGCCCATCAGAATGCGCAGAGTGTCATGCGTATCGACTTCCGCCTGCGCGAGGAAGTTGCCGCTGTAGATGAGCGAAAAGCCGATCGCTTCGCCGTGCTGTTCATCAGCGGAGGGACGCTTGATGATGATGAATGGATTCTGCTCGCTGGAGGAATTGCCGCGTGAAGAATCGATTGCCGTGATGCCCTGTTCCAGGCGGCGCACCTTCAGATTGCGTTCCCTAGCCCACGAGCCGGAGAACTGCATCCAGTCGTAATTGCAGTCAGGCAGATCGAGGCACAGGCTCATAGCCGCCGCCAGATGAACAGGCGCTGTGCCGTTATTGATGTATTTCGCACTGCGGGCGATGACATTTCTATCGGCGAAGATGGTGTAGTACAATTCAATATCCACGCCCGTTACGCTGTCAGTCAGTACAATAGTCAAAGTCTGCGCTTTGCTGTCATCTTCCACATACGTCGCAGGCAAGCCGGCGAGCTTGGGCTTACCGCAGCTTATAGAGTACGATTTGTAGACAAAATCCGTGATCGTGCTGCCGTTTGCCTGTCTTATCTGCACAGCCGGGCGGCGATAATCCGTCGTGCCGTATTCGCCGTACTCCTGGCGCAGATGGCTCAGCGACAGCGTATTGTGAAACTCTTCCGACACGTAATTCGTCATCGGGCGGTAAGCCGTCTGAATCAGATACGAAAAATCTTCGCGGTCATGCACTCTCTTGCCGAAATACAGCTGACCCAAATGCCCGTTGCCCAGCACCGTCATAATGTAGCTGATGCCGCCGTTGTACAGATGAAAAGTCTTAGTATGCTCATGAAAAACGATAGCCATGGAAAATCCTCCTATTTATATAAACGAATAACAGCCATAATCATAATTTCATTATAGATGTGAATTTTATAAAAATATAGGTCAAAATGTTACTATAATCAGTGAAAATGTTATATACGTTAAGGCGGAAAGACGGGTATCTGTTTTGGAAGCCAAGTGGCAACGTTGGAAAAACAGATACCCGTCTTTTAGGCGGTAACGACTGAATATAAGCTCAAATACTACAGACAACTATCACACTGTATACTATTCACTTGTCTAGGTCATTCAATGCCTCACTGCTGCTGCGCAGGTGATCCAGTTCGCCGTATTTGGCGCGGCGGCGGTAATTGGAGGGATTCAGCTGCTTTTTGAGCTTAAAGGCACGGGCGAATAATACGGGGTCTTTGTAGCCGCACGACAGCGCGACGCTCTCGACGGAATAATCGGTGAAGGTCAATAGCTCGGCAGCGTGCTCAATCCTGTAATTCGTCAAATACTCATGCGGCGATATATTGAGTGAATTCTTAAACAGCGTGTAGAGATAATTGCGCGTGATGCAGACGTAGTCGGCTATATCCGTTATCTTGATGGGATTGGCGTAGTTGTCGTGGATGAATTCCAGTGCTTTTCTGACGTAGAGATTGTCGTCCTTCTGCCTGCACATATTAGGTATCTCTATATGGCGGCTGAGCACCGACAGAAATTGGTACATCAGCCCTTCCAAGAGAAACTGATCCGCCGTGCTGAACGTATTGTGGCGCAGCATTTTCACCGCTATGGCCTTCAGTTCATCGCCGTAGCCGCAATGGTACGTCAGCTGCTTTTTGCCCAGGCCGATATCATTCAAATATTCTTTTGCCTTGGTGCCGTTGATGCCTATCCACAGATACGTCCACGGCTCATCTTCATCCGCCTTGTAAAAAGTCTGCATATTCGGCGGCAGTAAAAAACCCTGCCCCGCGCTCAGCTCATACTTCATGCCGCCCACACGGTAAAAGCCCCTGCCCTCGACGATGTAGTGGATGATATAATCCTGCCGCACAGCCGGGCCGTAGCTATGCCCCGGCCTGCACTTCTCATAGCCGCAGAAAGCAAGGTAGAGATCCTGAAACTTCCTGTCTGTCAGCTGTAATACATAAGAATTATCCATGCTCATCTATCCTCAAACTAAAACTATATTTTGTGCAGCTCTTCACCATATAAAGAGCTCAATTCTTTTTGTACCTTTTGAAATTCAGGGATATACTGCTCAATTATGACGTGAACCAGTTCCGATGCCTTGCCGCCATCATATCTATGCGTCAAATCATTGCGGTCTTTGAGCATATCGAGCCATATATCCTCATCGACAAAATCATAGCACTTATACGCCTCTTTAATGACCGCCCGCGGTGAACCCGCTGCCCCGATGGGATTTCCCTCATATTTCAGCAGCTCTTTGAATAATTTCAAAGTCAGCTCAAACTGCACAAAAAACTTATCTATAATCCCTCCGATGATAAATTCATTAGATAAATCTTGAGCAAAGGCATTTGCCAATACTTTCAAGTTGCTAGAGAAATTATCGTATTTTTTCATAAATCACTACACCGTCCCGTCTGATTTCACTAAGTAAATCTGTAGATATATTCTTCTCATCCATATTGATGATATCAAAAGTGAGCAGTGTTTCTACTTTTTCATTGATGTCAAAATAAAAATCGCGGAAGTTTTTGCAGCCGTACACAGCGATATCTATATCGCTTTTAGGACGATTATTGCCTCTCGCCCGTGAGCCGAACAGGATGATTTTATCCACACTGTATTGGCGAGCAAAGTCAGAAAGCTGCTTAAATATGCGCTGTTCCTTGTTTTTCATAAAATCATTCCTTACAAAATCAAGTATTGATTTTAATTATACCATAGGAATGTTTTGCTATACCACAGCGGCATTTGATTCTTCGGACAAATAAGAAAAGGCAGTACATAATGAAATGTACTGCCTTGTTATATAAAAATATATCAAAGGGCGTTATTATAAACCGATGTGCTTCAAATCTTTTCCTTCCATGAGGTTTTTTTCAATGAGTTCCAGTGAAATGCCTTTTGTTTCAGGAATGAGCAGCACGGTTATAGCTATGAATACGATATTGAGCACTGCATACAGCCAGAATGTTTCAGCTGCGCCGAGTGTATTGACGAGCGTCAGGAACGTAGCACCGAGTATCATGCTGCTTATCCAGCAGGTAGCAGTAGAGCAGGCAATGCCGAATTCCCTGCTTTTCAGCGGCTGTATTTCAGCGCAGAGCGTCCACATGATGGGGCCTGCACTCATGGCAAAGCCGGTGATGCAGATCAAGGTAATGATAACTGTTACAAAGGGAATCCAGCTGTAATCTGCGCCGTTGGAAATCATGTTCATGCAGATGCCGATGATGACCATGCTTACGGCTATGATGGCAAAACCGATTTTCAAGATGATCTTGCGGCCCCATTTATCGACGAAGCGCATAGCGATGATAGTCGCTAAGAGGTTGACTGCACCGCAGAGGACTGTGCTTATCATCTGTTCTGTAGAAGTAGCAAAGCCCGCTAATTTGAATACAGTCGGAGCGTAATAGAATATGATATTAATGCCGGTGAACTGCTGCATGAGCATCAAAAGCATACCGAGGAATACGACGCGGCGAACATTTTTATTCGATTTGAACAGGCTCCAGCCCGCTTGTTTTACGCTCAGTGTACCCTTTATTTCGAGCAGTTCGTTTTCTACTTCTTTTTTCGTTTCGCGCAGGCTGTGCAGGACTGATTCAGCCTTGGCAAATTCGCCTTTTGCTGCCAGCCAGCGAGGGCTTTCCGGCAGGCGCATGACTAGTGCAATCAGTACGAATGCAGGCAGGCTGACAATGCCGAGCATAGTACGCCAGTCAGCGTCAAAGCTAAAATACGTATCAGATAAGAACGCTACTAATATACCGAATGTGCACATGAGCTGATACATTGCAATCAAGCGTCCGCGGGTAGTCTTTTCTGACATTTCAGCTAAATAAAGCGGTCCTGTGTATGAAGTTATGCCGATAGAAAAACCGAGTATTGCACGGCAGGCAATCAATACATCTACATTGGGGGCAAATGCGCATCCCAATGAGCCTAGTGCAAACAGCAGCGCACCCCAGAACAGCGATTTTTTGCGTCCGAATACCGAAGCGATTTTCCCTGTGGCAATAGCACCGATAGCTGCACCGAACATCATCGCGCTGACTACCCATTCCTGCAGGCGGCTGTCAAGCTGCATATCGCTTGCTACAAACGGAAGTGCTCCGCCCATTACGCCACAGTCCAATCCAAATAACAGCCCTGCCATAGCTCCGGCAAAGGCAACGTACCGTTTATGTGTTTTTACTGTTGAGATATCTGCTGAAAGATTTATATTTCCGTTCTCTGCCATAATTCTTTCCTCTATTCTATTTTACGTAGTTAATTATCGTATCTACAGCTTTATCAATACCGCTGCGGCCTGTATTAATGGTCAAATCGTACTCCGTTGCATCGCCCCATCTGCCGCCTGTGAAGTAATTATAATAAGAAGCTCTTTTATCATCTTCACGCTTTAATTCGTCTAAGCTCTTGTGATAGACTGCTATTCCTCTCAATTTGCGAAACTCATCGTCTGCTGTGATGTAAAAATGATTAGCAGAGGCTGCATCTTTTAAAATGTAATTTGTGCACCGTCCGATGAATATGCCATCGCCTTTTTCGGCTAACGCATGAATGGCTTTAGACTGTCTTGTAAATAAGTAATTGTCGTCTTTGACCTGAATATCCGCATCATTCAGCATGATTTCATAAGGCGAAGTTTGACCGTAGAGATTTTTATAGCTCAAGTCCATCTGTTCTAGGCTGATACCTTTTTCCAGATGAGCTGATACTATAGCTACAAGTTTTCTGTCGTACAAAGGAATGTGCAGTTTTTCAGCTAGTTTCTCGCCGATTTCACGTCCGCCTGCACCGTATTGACGGCCAATTGTTATAATCATCTAAAAACCTCCTATATCATTATCTTGGGGAAGCAGAACACGGTCTGCTCCCCTCAAAATATTTCTTCTAATTTTATTAGCAGAAGCTCAAGTGGCTTATTGCGCCCTGATAATCATCCTGCTTTTTCAGTATGTCTGCAAAAAGTTCAGCAGCTTTGTCTTTCTTGTCTACACCGATGCTGCCGAGGGCACGCAGATAATTGCAGTACTGTACGTGGCGCAGGGCAATGTCATCCTGGAACACTTCTATTTCCGGCAGTGATACCGCAAAGAAATCATATTCTACTTTATCGAATAAGTGGCGTTCGCCGTAGGTAATGAGCTGATGGTATGATTTCAGTGCGCCTGCTCTATTGCCCAGTTTTTCATTGGCAAGACCCTGATAGAAGATGTAATCGGACGGCTGATCATTGTAGTAGAGGACGCTGCCCGGCGTGCTGTCGCCGAGTGTTGCGAGCTGCCAGTATTCTTTTGCTTTGTCCGATTTGCCCATCATATCATAAGCGATGCCGAGATAGTAATACGCCTGATGGTCATTTACGTTGGGCAGCTTGCCTTCACCCAGATTGTCGGGGTAGGTCAGTGTGGCAAGCAGCAGGTCTGCCGCTCCTTTGGCATCTTTTGCCGCGAGTTTTTCGATAGCGAGCTGAATGAGTGCGTATTTATATTGCGCACTGACTTTGCCTTCGCCGCCTTCCCAAGGATGGAAGCGGTGGCTCTTGAGTGCATCGAGTGCTTCCTGCCAGCGGCCGGTGCAGTTTAAGAGGGTGATGTAGCGTAGATAGAGGTCATCGCGCTGGTTCATTACATCCAAGTGAGATTCCATCGTCTGCAGGCGTTCTTCTTTGGATATGCCTGCCTTGGCTGCCAGCTGGTCGTATTCCAGCCAAATTCTCGGATAGCTGCTGTCGAGCGAGCAGGCTTTTTTCATTGCTTCAAATGCTTTAGCAGGATCATTCTGTTTGTTGTAATAAGCGATAGCCAGATTGCGATGTGCTACGGAAAGCTCCGGCTTCTGAGCAATGGCTGCTTCCCAGTGCTGCACAGCTTTATCGTACTGCTTCTTGTCATAGAGCAGATTGCCGAGATAGTAATGTGCCATAGGTGCTTCAGCTAATGTATTTACAGCGTCCTGCAGTACGGCGACTTCTTCGACGCGGTTTGGAAAACAGTAGTCTCCGGGCAGAGTTTCAGCTTGTTTGTAATCGGCTTCAGCCTGCAAACGCTGATTTAATTTATTATTTATATAACCCTGATAATAGAAGCACATCGGATTCTTATCCGGGCAGTTATGCAGGATATTGAGTGCATCTTCGTAGAGGCCGGCTTTCATGTAATCAAGTGATATTTCAAGATAATTATGAGCGAATTCGCGCATCTTATCGTTCCAAGCTTTGAAATCGCCTGTTGCTGCAGCCTGTTCATAGAGGCAGCCCATGTACAGCGGGTCGATGGCAAGACTTTCTGCCAGCAGTGCTTTTGTATCTCTGCCCAGCTTACGCAGCAGAGCCAGTTTTAGGCTGCGTGCTTTCATGTCGTGCCAGTTGCGTACGAGCGATTTGTCGATGAAGTCCAATGCCTGTTCATAATCGCCTTTTTTCGCTGCCAGATTTGCTAGCCAATAAAAAGCGGTATTCTGCATTTCCGCGCTCCAAGTAGCTTTGTAGAAAGCATCATAAGCTTTATCATCTTGATGATCAGCTTCGTAAGCCATACCCAGATTGAAATGACATTCGCCATGGTAAGGATTCGTATTTTTCCAATTCTGCTTAGCGATAGCTTTTTCAAAATAGGGAATGCTGTCCTTGATGTGGCCGCGTCTGAACAGCAGCAGGCCATAAGCGTTATTCAGTCTGATGTCGCTGGCATCGCGGCGCAGACCTTCGAGATAGTATTCTGCCGGTTCAAATGTAGCATGGCGATACTGTTCAAGGTGCATACCTGCAAGATACAATTCTTCGACTGATTTCATTTCTGACGGGCGTTTCATATATTCAGCCGGCTGCGGAATCGGCTTGAGCTGCGGTTTGTAGACGTTGTAATCGACGAGAACTCTGCCGGCGCATTTGACCGTTACTTCGCAGTCCTGCAGATTCTTTTCAGTAACAAATTTATCTGTAAAGCATTTTTCCGGTGAAAGTTCTGCTTTTGTGCTGTAGATGATTTCGTCTTTGTATTTAACCGCTATCTCTGCATTGTGATAAACGCCTGTAACGTATACTTTCAGCGACACATTGTTCTTACTATCTTTAGCGATGCTCAGCATAGCATCTTTTGTCGCGTTGCCGATGCGTCCTACGCCTTTGTACGGCATGAAGTACTGCACGAAAGTCTTTTCTTCATGCGGCTTGAGCCATGTGAAGTCCGGCTGGTTATCCGTGAACACACCTGTCATCAATTCGATGTACGGGCCGTCTGTATCAGTGAGGTTTTTATCCCACATTTTGCCGAAATCGCTGTTGCCCCAGGTCCACTGTTTTTTGCCCGGTGATACGTGATGGTCAGCGATGTGCACAAGGCCTGCCTGCACTCTTTCATCGTAATTGCCGATGAAATTGAAATCGGAGTGAGCTGCCATATAAGAAGTCGGTACTTTGATATTCTTGTAACGCGAGATATCTACACCGGCGGAATAATCGACTTTGTAATATTCGCCTGTAGCGATCGGGAAAGTCGATACGGCGCGTTTGCCGTGGTCCATTACGGCGTTTACATCAGGCGGGAATACGGAATAGGTATAATCGTTGACCGGCACGGCAGGATTTGCCCACCAGAGAAAGGTCTGCGGCATATCTGTATGGTTGTAAAGCTGGCCTTTAATTTCGATGTACGCTTTGCCGGGATATAAGGTGATTTTTGCCATGCCCTTTGTGCCGTACATCTTGTCGATTTCACTGAGGTATACCGTGCAGGAGCCATCGTCATTTTTGGCGATTTCGTAATCGACCGGGCTGTAGGTGGACGGGCGGTGATGCTGCGGCCAGTTGAATTCTATGCCGCCGGAGATCCAAGGACCCGTAAGACCTACAAGAGCAGGCTTGATCACGTGATTGTAATAGACGAAATCATAGCCGTTCGTTTTATCGTAGGCTCTTTGAATACGTCCGCCGAGCTGCGGCAGCACCATGATCTTGAGGTATTCATTTTCGAGAAATACTGCTTTGTAGCTTACATCTTCTTTTATATCAGAAATTTTTTCTGTAACAGGCAGCGGATATACTTTGCCCGTACTGCCCTGATATGCTCTTTTTTCTATAAACAATGGATTTTTTTCTGGCTTACTGACTTTGTATGTAGGGATAACAAAATCTTCTTCCCAGATTTTTACAGCACTTATATTAGTCAAAACAAATCTCTCCTTTATGTGTTATAAGCATTTGTTCTATGTCTATTTAACTTACAACTAGATTTTACAATAAAATAAATTTACTAAAAATAGTTTAAAATTCTTATTGATGGATTATTTTCCACAAATATGGTAATCTTAAAGTATGAATAGAAAATATATAGAAAAATTGACTGATGGCAGAAAACGCGATGGCTTTAAAGGTTAACGGCTCATCGTGCTGCCCACCGAAGCTTTCCAAAACTACATCCAAGATCCGCAGGTAAAACGGCTTTATCTTACGGATATCGGCTTTTTTCCCAAAGCGGCACATCATTACCGCAGACGCAAAGAAGGGATTGAGGAGTATATTTTTTTCTACTGCACAGAGGGAACAGGCTCGATTTTCGTAGATGATAAAGAATACGTGCTGCAGAAGAATGAAGCATTCTGCATACCGAGCAGGCATAGCCATTACTACTATGCCTCAGATAATGACCCTTGGAGTATTCTATGGGTTCACTTCAAAGGAGATGATACAATTTACTTTCCGCTCGATAAATGTCAGATCGTCCACTTTGATTCTGAATATGCGACTAATCGTATGTTTTTCATGTTTGATTTGCTGTTTCGCGTGCTGGAAGGCCATTACAGCTTAGGAAATTTCATCTATATTTCGCACGTGCTGTCTTTAATACTGTCTGAAACGTACTACCGCGAAAAACCGCGCAGCCTGCCTTTGCACAACCGCCAAGTTACGCAAGTGATACGTTATATGTACAAGCATATGGGCAATAATCTGACACTGCCCCAAATCCTAGATGAATTTGGCTTTTCCAAAAGCTATCTCCATTCTATTTTTCAAAAGTGCACCCAGAAACCGCCCATGGATTTTTACATCAGCCTCAAGATGCAGGAAGCCTGCAAGCTGCTTAATTCAACAGAACTGATGATATATGAAGTAGCTCAGCGTCTGGGCTATAAAGACCAGTATTATTTCTCGCGTCTGTTTAAAAAAGTGATAGGTGTGTCTCCCAGCAAATACCGCCATGACTGATTAGACTGACAGCAAAAATTAAAAATCCATCAATTAGCACTATACTGTATTCATTCCTTCACTGCTTAACTATATGATGTAATAAGAAATAAATTACAACAAAAGATAAGGTGATGGATGATGAATAATACTCCTAGGCATTTCGGTACTACAGCCGATGAACTGTATGTGTCTTTGTACACGATAACTGACGGGCAGATCACGGCAAACATATCCGGCTTTGGCGCAGCATTAGTATCTCTGATAGTTCCTGATAAAGACGGCAGACCGCGCGATATAGTGCTGGGCTATGATGATGTCCAAGGCTATGTGCAGCAGACTTCCTACATCGGCAGCATCGTCGGCAGATGCTGCAATAGAATAGCCGATTCGTCATTTCCCTTAAACGGCAAAAGATATAAACTCTCCTCTAACGAAGGAAAGAATCACCTGCACGGAGGATTTAAAGGCTTTGACAAAAAAATCTGGCAGCTTCAGCATAGCGATGACAGCAGTGTAAAACTGAGCTACTTAAGCACTGACGGAGAAGAAGGCTATCCGGGGAATTTAAGCGTCGACGTTATTTATTCTATTAAGGCTAATAGCTTATGTATAGATTACTACGCCAGATCCGATGCTGATACGCTCTGCAATCTGACACATCATTCTTATTTCAATCTCAATGGCTTTGACAGCGGTTCAGTGCTCAATCAGTACATCCAAATTCACTCTGCCGCTTTCGGTGAAGACGATGAGCACTTCCTGCCGACCGGCAAAATACTGCCTGTTGAAAATACGCCGCTCGACTTGAGAAAAATTCAACCAATAGGCGCAGGCATAGACAGCGATTACTATCAAATCAAACAGGCTCACGGTTATAACGTAAACTACATTATGAAACAGCAAGACGACGATAAGATGATTCACTTTGCTACAGCTCATGCTAAAGAATCAGGCATTGTCATGGAACTGTATTCCGATATGCCCTGCTGCGAATTTTACAGTGGTAGCTATCTTCACGGTAATGCTTCAGGTAAATGCGGCGCAGTGATTGATGATTATTATGGCTTTTGCTTAGAACCTCAATTTGCCCCTAATGCTGTCAATATGCCGCATTTTATTTCACCGATATTAAAATCCGGCGAGCAGTATCATAAGCGCAGTGTATTTAAGTTTTGCCGAAAGAAATAAAACGGTCTCGAAAATTAACTCTGAGACCGTTCTTGATATTATGTTAAGTTGTGCTTTCATCAGCTGTTGTCTGTACACTGTGTGTATATCTACACCAAATGAAGATCATGCCACCGGCAAAAAATACGATGCCGCCAAGCAGTATCAGATTTATGCCCATATGCGTTATGATTGAGCCGCAAATAAGTGCTCCGATACTTGTGCCGATGTTGGCCGCTACGAGAAAAAGTGCATTGGCAAAGTCAGGTGCGCTCGGCGCGGCTTTTGTCATCAGATATTGATTGATATTGGCATTGATACCTGACAGTATTCCCCATACGAGCACAAAAAGCATTGTCAGCCATAATCCTGCCGCTGAACTGCTGCAAAATATAACGGTATACAAAGCTGATACAGCTATGGGAAAAAGATATATCACCTTCAGCGGTCGGCGGACCAGCAGCCTGCCTGCAATGATATTGCCCGCGATATTGGCAATGCCGTATATCAGCAGCATAATGCTCACTATCTGAGGGGCAAGGTGGACAACTCGCTGCAAATAGTCAGCCATATAGCTGAATACGCCGAAGATGCCGCCGTTTAAACAGACGACTGCGGCAAAAGAAAAGAATACATTTTTATCCTTCAGTACTTTTAGCTGGCTGCCGTACGACATTTTGACAGACTGCGGCATAGAAGGGATGCCTCGCAGCACGGTTATCAGTGCTGCTGCGTTGACTGCGGCAAATAAGAGCATGGAAGCTTGCAGTGAAAATTCTTCGGCTGTCCAGCTCATCACAGGCACGCCCAGCACCATGCCTGCCGATACGCCTGCCATGACCTTGGCTGCTGCCTTGGGCATATCTTCCCTGCTGACGGATGCAGCTGCCGCGCTGAAAGCCAGAGATACATACACAGGATGCAAAAATGCGGGCAGTACGCGCACGATCAGCAGTAATTTAAAATCCTGCGCAAAAGCCGCGATGAGATTGCAGATAAAAAATACAGCCAGTACAGCAGACAGCACGTATTTTCGATTGAATCCCGACATTATGATCGGCAGTACCGGGCCTGAAACGGCGACAGCCAAGGCGAACAAGCTGACCAGAAGTCCTGCCGCCGATATATTTACATTGTACGCATCAGCTATCAAGGGCAATAGGCCGATGACTCCCATTTCTGTATTGATGATGCTGAATACGCCGAATGTCAAAATAAAGATTACTGTATTGCTGCCTGCTTTCATGACTGCTCCCTTCTATAAAAAAGCTGTTCAGCCATTTTGTCAGTGGACGAACAGCTCACTTCATTATTTTTTATGCAGATTTTTGGTGAAGAAGTCTGCCAGCTTGTCAAACGGGATCAAATCCGTTCTGTCGTATAAATCGACATGACCTGCGTTAGGCACGATGTAGAGTTCTTTCGGTTCATCTGCTAGTCTGTAAGCATCTTCACTGAACTCGCGTGAATGGGCATTTTCACCGGCGATAAACAGCATCGGGCGCGGCGAAATCGTGTTGATATCGTTGAACGGATAGAAGTTCATGAATTTGACATTGCTGGTTAGCGTGGGATGCGTGGTCGTCTTGGGGCTGTAGCCTCTGTCCGAACGATAGAAATCGTAGAACTCTTTGGCTATTTCCGGCATATTGGGGTCATAGGCATCAGCCGTGCCGCTGGTATAACTTCTCTTGCCGCCTTCAAATTCTGCATAGCGGCGGTCTGCTGCATCGGCGATAATGGCTTTGCGCTGTTCTACCGTCTGAGAATGTTTCAGCCCGTTTCTATTGGCTGCACCCATATCGTACATGCTGACAGTAGCTACGGCTTTTAAGCGGGGATCTATTTTAGCTTCGCTGATGGCAAAGCTGCCGCTGCCGCAGATGCCGATTACGCCAATATTGTCCTTATCCACAAAAGGACGGGTACCCAAATAATCTACTGCCGCGCTGAAGTCTTCGGCGTAGATATCAGGCGATACACTGTTGCGCGGCTGGCCTTCGCTGTCGCCCCAGAACGACAGATCAAATGCCAGCGTAACGAAACCGCGTTCTGCCATCTTCGTCGCATAGAGGTCAGCACTCTGTTCCTTTACTGCTCCCATAGGATGACCGACGATGATCGCCGGGCGTTTTTCTCCCTGCTTCATATCTTTTGGCACGAATAAATCGCCTGCCACTTTCATATTGTATTGATTCTTAAAGCTGACGGATTTTTTCTCTACTTTATCGCTTTTATAGAAATTGTTTGCACCGCGCGACTTATCTGCTTTATAAGCGGCATCATATGCGCTGGGCGGCGCAGCTAGATTATCTGCCGCGCTTGCCGACGGTATGTTAGCAATGCCCAATGTACCCAGTGCCAAGCACACGGTAAGTGCTCTTGCCAGTTTAAAATATTTGTTTAGCTTCATGATGAAATCTCTCCTTTGAGATAAATTCAAATCATTTTTATCAACATTCTTCTTGTTGGATACAGTATAAAGCCATATAATATCTATATCAAATACTTATAATTAATTTATATATATATCCAAAAAGCATATAATTTTGGCAGTATATAGTGTCATGGAGGAAAACATCATGGAGATCAGGATTCTGCGCTACTTTCTAGCCGTCGTGAAAGCACAGAGCATCGTCGGTGCCGCTAAAATGCTGCACATCACACAGCCCACACTGTCGCGTCAGCTGATGGACATGGAGGAAGAACTAGGCTGTAAATTGTTCAAGCGCAGCAACCGTACTATCACGCTCACATCCGAAGGCTTGTTTTTGTCCAAGCGCGCTGAAGAAATAATATCGCTCGTCGACAAAACGGCGGACCAGTTCAACAAGCCCGATGAAATCATCAGCGGCAAGATAACCATCGGCTGTGCTGAATCCGAGACAATGCGCTGTTTAGCTCAAATAATGAAAGAAATACAGTCGCAATATCCGCAGGTGCAGTTTCAGCTAGTCAGTGGCAATATAGAAGATATCTCTGATAAAATAGACAGCGGCGTATTCGACTTCGGTGTTTTCTGCGATGTAGTAGACGGCAGAAAATACAATTATCTGCGCCTACCGAAAGAAGAACGCTGGGGCGTTCTAATGCGCAAAGACGATCCGCTGGCTGTATACGACTCGATAACGCCGCCGATGCTGTGGGATAAGCCCTTGATATTCTCCGGTGAAACTTCACCCGGCAGCACACTGTTGAGCAACAAGCTTGCCGGATGGATGGAAAAAGATCTCGGCGATCTGAATATCACAGCCACGTACAATCTATTGTATAATGCTTCTATCCTCGTTGAAGAAGGACTTGGTTGCGCCATATGTTTTGACCGGCTGCTAAATCTCAGTGGCGAAAGTAAACTATGCTTTAGGCCGCTTGCGCCAAAGCTCACCAGCACAATTTATTTCATCTGGAAGAAGAATCAGCTGTTCACCAAGCAGGCAGCACTGTTTTTAGATAAGATGCAGCAATGCTTATCAAAATAAAAAGCAGGGCTCTTCATTGCTTGTCAAGCCCTAGCTAATATAAATTTTAGTAGTATAATGGAATGTAAGGCAGACAGCTCTGCTGAGTGCGGAGCTGTCTTTTTAGTGTGCTTAGAAAATAGTTGGAGGAGTTTTGTAATGGCAAACTGGTTTGACAATCCCTTGAGTCAGAAGATAATGCGCGATAAGTACCTGCATGAAGGTGAGGTGTCGGCAGAGGAGTTTTTGCGCCGAGTGAGCGGTATTTTCTCGGAGCCGCTGCGTGATGAAGTGTATGAGCTGATGCGCGCGGGCACGTTTTTCCCGGCTGGGCGTTCGCTATATGGTGCGGGTTCTAAGGGCAAGTTCAATGCGACGATGAGCAACTGTTATATAATGAAAAGCCCGGAGGACAGTCTTGCTTCTATCTATGATACGAATAAATTGATGGCTACTATCTTCAAGTCGGGCGGCGGCATCGGTGTCAATATTTCCAAGCTGCGTCCTGATGGTTCGCGGACGAACAATGCGGCGCGTACTTCTACCGGTGCGGTCTCATTCATTCATCTGTTCAATACTACAGGCGAAATAATAGGCTTTCACGGCAGGCGCGGTGCAACGCTGGTTGGTCTGGATGTGTCGCATCCCGATATTGAAAAATTCGTCGATCTGCGCAAGGAACATTCGCTGAAGGCTATGAATATATCGTGCCTTATCGACAGTGAATTCATGGAAGCGGTAAAGCAGAATAAGAAGTACAAACTGCATTTTTACGTCGATGCTACAGGCGAAAATATTGAACGAGAAATAGATGCCAAGGCACTGTACCATCATATCTGTGAAATGAACTGGGATTACGGCGATCCGGGTATGCTGTTCATGGACAGCGTCAGGGATCATAATCTCCAGTCGGCAAATCCTGAATTTAAGATTGAAATCTGCAATCCCTGCGCGGAGTACACCGGCCCGGCGTTCAACAGCTGCAATCTCGGTTCGCTCAATCTCTACCATTATGTGCACGATAAATTCAGCGATGACGCTTCGTTTGATTTTGATGCTTTTGCTGAAGATGTCCATACTGCCGTGCGTGCTCTCGATGAAATTCTCGATTACGGCTATGATTTGCAGCCGCTGCCGGAGAATAAAGACATCATCACGAAGTGGCGAGCTATCGGTCTGGGCTTTTTCGGCTTGGCTGATGCTTTTGTGGCACTCAAGGTCAAATACGGCTCAGCGCAGTCATTGGAATTGGCTACGGAAATCTGCCGCACTTTGATGGAAGAAGCGATTTATGAATCGGCTGTGCTCGCAAAAGAAAAGGGTACGTTTGGCAGCTGTGATATAAATGCTCTACTAAAATCTCCTATCATTCAGCGTCTGAAGGAAGATAATCCGCAGACGTATAAATTGGTAGAAACGTACGGTATGCGCAATGCACAGCTGATTTCCATCGCGCCGACCGGTTCACTTTCATTGCTGGCGGACTGTGCTTCTTCGGGCATTGAACCGATTTTCAAATGCGCTTATGAACGCACCTCGCACGGCTTGGAAGACCAAGGCATAGGCTTCAGCGTTGCCAGCCGTTCAATTCTGGACCTGCTGGCTTACAATCATTTGGAACCGAATATGTCCTCAGAAGAAATCAAACGCCGTTTTCCGTTCGTCGTAGAAACAGCGGATATTGAACCTCTCGACAGGGTAAAAATTCAAGCATCTATGCAGAAATACATCGACAACGCCATTTCCTCTACCGTTACATTGAAGGAAAGCGCGACCGTTGAAGATATTGAAAAAATTTACATGACGGCGTATGAACTTGGGCTCAAGGGCATCACTGTATTCAGAAACAACTGCAAGCGCGCCAGCATCTTGGGCGTGGCTAAGAAGAAAGATACAGCGGAAGCGGCAAAAGAAGTGAAGAAACGCCGCAAGTACATCGAGATGGATTCTGTGCTGCCTATCAACAGAGCTACTAAGCCGTCTTTGGAAGGCACGACCTACAGAAAGCGCACGGCATGCGTAAAAGCACTGTATGTTACCGTAAACCGCGATGAAGACGATAATATATTTGAAGTGTTTATAAATAAATCAATTCACGGCTGCACTGCCAATATCGCAACTATAACGCGCCTTGCTTCTCTGGCTCTGCGCAGCGGTGTCAAGGTGGAAAAAGTCGTGGAAGAACTCAAGTCCAATACCTGCCAGGCTTGCTTTGCCGTTAACAGCGAGCATCCTGATTACAATCTCTCCATGTCCTGTCCTATCGCCATCGGCGAGTGCATAGCCAACGAATACAAAAAGATTCAGATGCGCCGCAAGCTGCAGCAGACGGCTGATTCTATAGAAAAAGCAAATGCCGCTGATAAAGCTGCCGTTCAAGTTAAAGAACAGGTCGAAGCGGCTTTTGACGATGACGGAAACAGTGCAGCCGGATTTTTCCCGGAGCAGGAAGAACAAAAAGATGAGATAAGCGCATTGGAATGTCCCGTATGCCACAAGAAGACCTTGATTCCCGAAGGCAAATGCGTAACCTGCAGAGAATGCGGCTATTCTAAATGTGATTGATCTCTAGCTGTTATAGCAGACCGGATTTCCTGAGCGAATTTCTGTGCCGCTTTGGAAAAAATAGGGCAGTGTTTCCATACAAGCCCATGTTGTATTTTGATTGCGGGCGAGAGCGGACGAAAGCACAGCTTTGAATTTCCGGCCGTGTCTATAAGGCTGCTGACACCGAAGGCACAGCCTGCTCCCTTTTTCAATAGCAGCAGCGGATTGTTGAAGATCGTGTTGAATGTAGCGATGATATTAAGCTCTTCGATAGGCAGCCCTGACCAGGCAGAAAGCTGAGTCTGCAAGCCCACGCGCTGAGGAATTATCAATGGCAAATTTTTAATGTCGTCCGGCTCAATGGCTTTCTTTCGGGCAAGCGGCGCATCACTGTGCATGAACAAGCCGAATTCATCTATTTCACCGAGTGGCTGATGGTAGTATTTTGCCGTATCAATCGGCTCTATCAATATGCCGAAATCAAGTGTGCCGTGGTCCAGTTTTTCCATGACTTCTTCAGCATCGCCGTTAAAGAATTGAAAATGAACATTGGGATGCTCGCGCATGAACTTGACTGTTATTTCAGCCGCCAGTTCTGAGCTTCCGCCGCCGATAGATATATCACCGCTTAAATCGGCGGCATCTTGAGATATTTCACGTTCGGTCTTGGCGCAGAGCATAAGTATTTCGTTTGCACGCTCGCGGAGGAGAATACCTTCCTCTGTGAGCGTTATTTTTCTTTTGCCGCGTATCAACAGCGGTTTGCCCAGCTGCTGTTCTAGTTCAATCAATTGCTTGGACAGCGACGGCTGTGTGATGTGCAGCGATTGAGCAGCGCGGGTTATGTTTTTTTCTCTGGCTACGGCAAGAAAGTAGCGCAGCAATCGTATTTCCATGATATTCCTCCTCACTAATCATCAGATAAATTATATCCTAAAATATTCTTTAAAACTATGATTAATGATTAGTAATAAGTATTGGATATATTAGGTTTTTATATC
>CATYZV010000003.1 GCA_958415865.1 uncultured Selenomonadaceae bacterium | reverse complement strand
GATTGTTACTGTATTCATCATTTAGATTGATATTACAGCCATTTTTCTATATACTAAACCTAAGAATTCTAAACGATTAACCAACGAGGACGTGATCTATATTATGAGCACAATCAAAGATGTAGCCAAACATGCCGGTGTTTCCACAGCAACTGTTTCCTATATATTAAACAACACCAAGACTGTACTGCCGGAAACACGGAAGCGTGTACTAAAAGCAATAAAAGATTTGAACTATACGCCCAATCCTACTGCGCAGAGTTTCAAAACGGGTAAAAAAAATACGATAGCCTTTATCCTGCCTGATATTTCCAATAGCTATTTTGCCAATATCGCAAAAGCAATAGAGGCTACGCTATCTGAAAATGGCTATTCACTGATTCTCGCGAATACAAACGAAAGTATTCAGAGCGAAATTGAACATTTGAAATATATGACAGCAGGGTTTGCTGATGGAATCATCTTGGCTTCTACTGCTGCAAATTTTTCTGAAATAAAGCCGCATATTCCTAAAAAATTTCCCATGGTCTTGATCGATAGAAAGCTGACAGACTGCCCTTATGATGTCATCAGTTCCACAGATGATGACGCTATTTTTAAAGGCGTGCAAAAACTAGTTGAACAGGGACATAAAAAAATCGGCTATATCGGTGATATTCCGCATTTGAGTACTGCAATAGAAAGGCACAGAGCCTATCAAAAAGCACTCTCAGCAGTTGGCATAGATGTAGATGAAAAAATCATAGTCCATGTATCTTCTCTCACACATGATGCCTATCAAAAAACAGGTGAATTGCTGCAAGCAGGCTGTACAGCAATAATGGTAAGCAATAATATGATGACTATAGATGCGTGCAGCTACATTTTAAATCATCCGAAAGAAGCAGCTAATATTTCTATCTTGGGTTATCGGCATAAGGATTTTCCTCTGGTATTCTATTCATATGCTGATATTATTTCTGTAAACGAAAGCGAGCTTGGAAGTATATCTGCTGAACAAATTTTAGCCCGAATCAAAAATCCGCTTGCGGCGCAAAAAAAAATCAGCATCAGCAGCCGTTTAGTAAAAACAGAAATAGATGACTTAGCATAAGTTCTATCAAACACACTATTCACTGTCCCTACAAACAGTCTTGTTTTTTTGAAAACAGTATTCAGATTTTTTTTAGCATGGTATAATATAATTTAGTTTGTTTTCGTAGAACAAAAAGGAATGGTGGGTATACAGTCAATGAAGATAGATAAGAAGATTTTGCTGGCACTGTCGCTCAGTGCTGTTTCACTCTGCGCTTATCAGCAGCAGGCATCAGCCTCAGATACAGATGTCGAAATTTTAAATTACGTGGAAGACCAGCGGCGTGAAACTAGAGAAGCTGCTAAAAACACAGAGATGAATGAGTTTAAAAAGAACTTGGATGCTGAATATGAGCGCGATAATATCGAGATAACTGATCCGGAAAAAGCCCCGATCATCTTTGAAGGAAACGACATAATGTACAATTCCGTTACCGGTGAAGTCTACGGTAAGGGCGATGTCAAGATAACAAAAAATTATTCGCGCATGACGACAGAAGATGCTGAGGGAAATTTGCAGTCAGGCGATGTGAATATTCCGGTGAAATCGCATATGATGCAGGTATCAAATCCTACAGTCAATATGTACAGCGATAAGACGAAGTACAATTACAATACTAAGACCGGTGTGATGAACAACGCCAAAGGCCGTCTTGATAACCGCTACATATCGGGTGAACAGGTGGAATTCTATCCTGATTATTACGTCATATACAACGGTACGCTGACGCGCTGCCCGGCTAAAAAACCGGATTATCTTTTGACTGCCGATAAAATTGAAATCTACCCTGATGACCATATGGTAGCCTACAATGCTAAATTTAAAATCAAGGGAGCTACAATCTATCAGACAAAAGAATACGTTACTAAAATAGGTGCAAACAGCGACGGCAATAATAATTGGATGCCTTTTTCTATTAGAGCTAATGACGAAGACGGCTTAGTAATCGGATATGATTACCGCAAGACGCTGCTGCCTCATGTAACTGCGTACGCTAATTTGAAATACACTACAAAGCACGATATGCGCAATGTATACGGCATAGGCTGGGGCAATGCCGGCAGCAGTTTCAATGTGGAAAGCGGTAAGTATGAAGATGATGATGACCGCTGGCTGGAAAAAGAAATCTCTTATGTTTACAATTACGGACAGCGCATAGGTGATTCTCCGCTTCGTTTTAACTTCCGCAATGAATATGGTTTGTGGAAAGAAAATAACTTCAAGAGCTGGCACCGCGAACACGATTTCACACTTTATCATGATCCCATACGGCTGGATACTTTGGGCAAAATTCGCCTGTTCCCCAGCATCGGCTATAAATTAGTACATGAAGATTTGAACGATACGAATTATAACAGCCTGTATTATGATGTTACTTTACTTGGAGAATTAAACGATAGGCTTGTAGCTTATACGGGTTACCATTATTCGCGTGTCAGTGTAGAAAACACTTTATTTAGCTACGGCTTGAATGATTATTCGAAAAAGATATCTGCCGGCTTCAGCTACAATATAGATGATAAGAACCGCATCGTCGTCGCTACAGGCTATGACGCATCAGATGAGCTTCATATGCGTGATCTCGATTATTATTGGTATCACGATTGGCACTGCGTTCAGACGGAACTCAAGTATGAACAAAAGAAAGACAAATGGAGCATTCATTTTAATTTCCTGAATTTCTAAGCTGCTGTACAAATAAAGAGGTTTTTATGAGAAAGAATTTAATTGAGATAGCTCAGAGGTTTAAAGATAAGCGCATCATGATCGTCGGTGATATGATAGCTGATGTATATCTTCAGGGAGATATATCGCGCATTTCGCGTGAAGCACCGGTGCTTGTATTAATTGAGTCAAGTGAAAGAACGGTGGCGGGCGGTGCTGCCAACGTAGTCAATAATGTGGCTACGTTGGGCGGCCGTGCTTTTGCCGCGGGTATACTGGGCAAGGATAAGGGTGCTGACAGCCTGACGCAGATTCTGCGCGGCAACGGCGTAGATACGACGGGTGTATTCAACGATGAAGCGCGCCGCACGATTACGAAGACGCGAATCATCGCCGGCGGCAGGGCGACTGTCAGCCAGCAGGTGGTGCGCATTGACCGCGAATGCAGTGATCCGCTGTCAGCTGATTATGAGGCAAAATTGCTGGAATACATCGAGCAGGCGCTGCCGAATATGCAGGGCGTAGTCATGAGTGATTATGGCAGCGGTACGATAACACCTAAGGTAAGGCAGCTTATTTTGAAGCTTAGCAAACAGTATGCTATTCCTTCGATAGTAGATTCTCGGTATGCTATCACCGATTTTTCCGGAACTGACTACATCAAGCAGAATGACGCTGAACTGGCTCAGGCGATGGGAATACAAGATAGAATAAGCAACGACGAAGATCTGAGGGCTGCTGCTAATGATTTTCTGAACATGATGCAGGCAAAAGGCGTATTAGTAACACGCGGTGAAAAGGGCATGATGCTGTTTGAAGCTGATGGCAGCGTGCACAATATACCGGTGGAAGATAAATCGGAAGTATTCGATGTATCCGGTGCCGGAGATACGTGCGTAGCGGCATTTATCACAGCTCTGGCGGCAGGTGCCTCTCCGTCGGAAGCTGCTGAACTCTCTAACTTTGCCTCTGGAATAGCTGTTAGAAAAATGGGTACGGCTACTGTATCAGAAACTGAATTGAGAGCTGCACTGACGAAATTCTAAAACAGGAGAAATGATGTTATGATAGTAAATCCGCAGGATATCTCCTCTCTATGCTCTATACTGCACAGGAGCGGTAAGACGATTGCCTTGACCAACGGAACCTTTGATATCGTGCACGCCGGTCATGTGCGCTACTTGAATGAAGCTGCTAGGCTTGCCGATGTTTTGATCGTGGGCATTAACAGCGACAGTTCGGTCAGGCAGTATAAATCTGATAAACGTCCTATCGCGCCGCAGGCTGAACGATTGGAAGTCATAGACAGCTTAAAGGCAGTGGATTATGCTGTGCTGTTCAATGAGACAACTGCCGATGCCTTGATATCCAAAGTGCAGCCGGATGTCTATGTAAAAGGCGGCGATTACACAGAAGAAACACTGCCGGAAACGGCGAGCGTCAAAGCGTGCGGCGGCAGGCTTGCTTTTATTAAAGTTGTGGAAGGCTGTTCTACTACGAATATAATAAAAAAAGTATTAGACGTATATGCTAAATGAATGGAAAAATGCCTTATCCGTTATTTTAAATCGGATAAGGCATTTTTTTGTGTATACGCTATATTAGAATTACAGATAGAAGAAATAGAGGTATACTGTGCTGATGATGATGGAAATGATCATGATCGGGAAGGCAACGAAGAAGTATTTGACGAAAGAGATTTTTTCGCCGTGAATTGCCGCCATGCTGGCAACTACTACGTTGGCACTGGCACCGATCAGGGTACCGTTGCCGCCGAGGCACGCACCGAGAGATAATGCCCACCAGAGCGGTTCAAGATTGGTCATGCCCATCGCACCCATATCTTTGATCATCGGGATCAAAGTCGCTACGAACGGAATGTTATCGACGAATGCTGAAGCGATAGCACTGAGCCAGAGAATGAGCATTGTAGTGCTGGTCAAATCACCTGCCGTGAAGGCAAGAACTTCCTGCGCCATCATCTTGATCACGCCTGTTTCTACAAGGCCGCCGACGAGGATGAACAGTCCGGCAAAGAAGAAGATAGCGAGCCATTCGATGCGGCTGAGCACGCGGGCGATTTCTTTTTCACGCGTTGCAATAGAAATCAGCATTAAGAGGCAGGCACCCGACAGGGCAACAGTTGCACTTTCAAGATGCAGCTGAGCGTGCATGGTGAATGTGATGATGATCAATGCCAGTACAACTAAGCATTTTTTGAGCAGAGTAGGATTTTTAATTTCCTTCTTTTCATCCATTGCCATTACTTTTGCCTGAAGCTCAGGAGTGGTAACGAGCTGTTTGCAGTAGAGCATGAGCAGGATAGCCATTGTAATGATGAAGATGATTGTGCAGACACCGGACAAGTTTGAAAGGAAAGCCATAAAATCCATTTCCGGCACGGCAGAGCCGATCATGATGTTCGGCGGGTCGCCGATCAGTGTGGATGTGCCGCCGATATTAGACGAGAGAATCTGCGCTACGAGAAACGGTCTTACGGGCACCTGAAGCTGAGAAGTGATGCTGAAGGTCAGCGGCACTGTCAGCAGCACTGTCGTTACATTGTCGAGAAATGCTGAGCAGATAGCCGTCAAAAAGGACAGTACAAGCAGCAGCTTTAAAGGATGGGCCTTGACCTTTTTTGCTGACCATACGGCAAGATAGTTGAACAGGCCTGTTTCACCTGTGATGCTGACAACGATCATCATACCTGCCAAAAGACCGATGGTATTGAAGTCGATGTGGTGGATTGCCTGCTCCTGCGACAGGATGCCGCAGACGATCATGAGCATTGCACCCGCCAGGGCTATGACGGTGCGGTGGATTTTTTCCGATACGATGAATACGTACACGACGAGGAATATCGCCAGTGCAAACCATGCTATAGAATCCATTTGTTTACCTCACTTTATATTGGATTTTTATTTATCTCAGCCTTTGCCGGACACTTTGGCCCAAGTGTCGCGCAAGCCTACGATCTTATTGAACACGAGAGCATCCATCGTGCTGTCTTTGTCTACGCAGAAATATCCCTGGCGCAGGAACTGGAATTTCGTGCCCGGTGCTGCCCATTTTGCACTCGGTTCTACTTTGCAGTGATTAAGTGTTATCAGGGAATCAGGATTGAGCGAAGCGATAAAGTCGCCGGATACGGAGCCTTCATCATCTTTGAGCAGATAGTCGTAGAGACGAACCTGAGCGTCGAGTGCCGTAGCCGCATTGACCCAGTGGATAGTGCCTTTGACTTTTCTGCCTGCCGTTTTGCCGCCTGTCTTGGAATCGGGATCGTAGCTGCAATGCAGTTCAATCACATTGCCCTGTTCATCTTTGATGACTTCATCGCATTTGATGATATAAGCATTTTTGAGGCGTACTTCACCCTGCGGCTTCAAGCGGAAGAATTTTTTCGGAGCATCTTCCATAAAGTCAGCACGTTCGATGTATATTTCACGGGAAAAAGGCATATAATGTCTATCGTCACCCGTGGGCAGGTTTTCACAGGAAAGCATTTCTGTTTTATCTTCAGGATAATTGGTGATGACGACTTTGAGCGGATCGAGCACTGCCATGATGCGGTTAGCATGAGCATTTAAATCCTCGCGCACACAGTGCTCCAGCATTGCTACATCGACGAGGCTGTTGGCTTTTGCCACACTGATGCGTTCACAGAAATCTCGGATAGCAGCTGCCGTATAGCCGCGGCGGCGCAGGCCGGAGATAGTAGGCATACGCGGATCATCCCAGCCGCTGACATAGCCGCCTTCTACAAGCTGGCGCAGCTTGCGCTTGCTCATGACCATCTTCGTGATGTTGAGGCGGGCAAATTCTATCTGGCGCGGGCGGGTATTGGCATCAAAGCCGACCGTTTCAAGCAGCCAGTCATAAAGCGGGCGATGATCTTCAAATTCCAGTGTACAGATGGAATGAGTAATGCCTTCGATAGCATCACTGAGAGGATGTGCAAAATCGTACATCGGATAAATGCACCATTTATCGCCTGTGCGGTGGTGCTCCGTATGTGCTATGCGGTATATTACAGGATCGCGCATATTGATGTTGGGCGAAGCCATGTCGATTTTGGCGCGCAGTACTTTTTCACCGTCGGCAAATTCACCGTTTTTCATGCGAGTGAACAGATCGAGATTTTCTTCGACGGAACGGCTGCGGCAGGGGCTTTCCTTGCCGGGTTCTGTCAACGTGCCGCGGTAAGCTCTGATTTCATCAGCAGTGAGATCATCGACGTAAGCATGGCCGCTTTTGATCAGCTGCACGGCAAATTCATACAGTTTGTCGAAATAATCAGAGGCGTAAAACTTATTCTTGCCCCAGCTGAAGCCCAGCCATTTGACATCTGCCTGAATCGAATCGACGTACTCTACATCTTCTTTGACCGGGTTCGTATCGTCAAAGCGGAGGTTGCATTTTCCGTTGTATTTCTGCGCAATGCCGAAATTGAGGCAGATGGATTTAGCATGACCGATATGTAAATAACCGTTCGGTTCAGGAGGAAAACGAGTATGGATGCCTTCCGTGTACTTGCCTTCTTTTAAATCTTCATCGATTGCATTGCAAATAAAATTCGTATTGTTATTGTCTGCCATATTAATACCTTCCCTTTACTTTCCTTTAACCTTCCCAGACATCAGGAAGCTCTAACTTATGCTGTATATATTTTCTGAGCCTGTCAAAACCCAGCTGCATCTTCTCGGTCTGCGGCAGCTTGCTGATAATGTCCTCAATGTAATTCTGATCTATTATCTGCCGCAGCGACCAAGCGTAATTGATATCGTAAACCCACATGAGTCGCACGAGCTTGCGGTCATCCTGTGTTCGCATTTTCGTGTAATCGCACTGCTCGCCCTTTATAAACAAATCGAGAAAATCCGGACTGCAGCCCGTGCCGTCAGTCGGTGCAAGATAGGGCTTTAGCACGCGGTAGATATCGATCTTATCGGCATCGCGTATCAGCTTGGCAAAACTCAGCTTGCGCTTGTCGTCCGTCGGCGCGATGACTTTAGCATTGTGATTGCCGATGGCAAAGCGCAGCACATCGAGATCTTCCGGTGAGAGCTTTTTCATAAACGGCAGATCTTGGAGCACCTTCAAACCCAGCTTGGCATGGTTTTCCGACAGTGCATCGTTGAACGTGCGGTAGACGGTGAATTGATAAAATCTGCCGACATCGTGGAACAAGCCGATCATCTTTGCCAGCATACAGTCGTGCTCGTTTAAACAAAGATGCTGTGCCAGCTGCTCACAGTTGCGAGTAACCTTCCAAGTGTGAATTTCCTTGAGTACGATGCCATCAACGATTTGAGCATCATCAAAGAAAATCGTCTTGACTGACTTTATTTCTAGATGTGGCTTTGCCTTTTTCACATCTTCCGGCGTATAAAAAGACTTCATATACGCCGTCATCCATGCACTCATTTCCTGCCAGAGCTGTTCCATATTGTAATCATCACTCATCTATATTACCCCTTTGCAGTGAAATTGAACACGGTGATTTCCGGCGGACAGCCGATGCGGTAAGGGAACCAGCTGCCGGCACCGCGGCTGACGTATCCGATGCAGCCGTCCTGCTCAAATCTGCCTCTCATGTATTTGAACATCGAGAAAATCGGATGACCGAGTATGCCGAATTGACCGCCGTGCGTATGACCGCTCAGCGTCAGCTCGATATGATGGCTGAATGCCTCGTCAAAGAAAATAGGATGATGCGCCAATAGAATTTTATAGGCATTGTCCGGCACATGAGCCATTGCCTCTTCAAGATAGCGATTGCGCAGTTCTTTCGTCTTGGAATCATCATCATCATTGACTCCGCCTACATAATCGACACCGAGCAGATAAAACGGCCTGTCCCCGCTCAGTATTTTCACCGAGGCATTGTTGAGCACTTTTATATTCGTCCCGCTCAGAGCTTCCCGCAGATGTTCTATGCCTCTGATATGCTCATGATTGCCCCAGCACATATAAGTGCCGAACGGAAAGTAGCCGGTGAAGCTGTCGATGATCTTTATAGCCTCATCGTTAATGCCCTGGCTGTCGAAGATATCGCCTGTTAGAACGAGCATATCAGGTGATTTCTGCACGATCTGAGTAAGTACTGCCTGCAGCTGTGAGGTCGAAAAGAAATTGCCCAAATGGACATCTGTCAGCTGTGCTATCTTCATACCGTTCAGCTTGGGTGCAGATGATACGTCGATATCCACCTGTGTGAATTCGATATGGCGGCGTTCGTACAGACCGCCGTATAGAGCACCCGAAATAGCCGGCACCCAGATAAGACCGCGCAAGAAACGCCGCCGGCTAGGATCGACAGGCTTTCCGGACGATTTTTCATATATTATGCGGAACAGCTTAACCAGTATGCCGAATAATGCGAGCAGTATCTGGAGCATATACCACATGACGGCAAGCCCGATCAGCATACCGGCGTATTCATTGGACAGAGCCAGATGCGAACCGGCAGCGAATACTATCATTATGATGATATTGACTGCTATCATCTTGCGCTGTGCCCGCTTGACCGTCTCTTTCGGGAAATACTCTTTGCCTAGAAATAAACTCAGCAGAGTTATAACTAACATAGCACCTATCGCTACGAATAAGAACATTGCGTATATCGCCTCCAATAGATACATGCGTGAACTACTAAAAAACAACAGTATTTTTCAATTATACCATACTTAGATATTCTTTGTGATATAAATATTGTCTCTCTTTCATACAAAAAATGCTTTTTTCACGGTGAAACAGCCTTGTGCTAAAAAACCGCCCATATATTTATATAGGCGGTCATATTTAAGCTTTAGCAGCTTCGTCAATTATCTTATACAGTTTTTCCATATCGAGCGAACGGCGCACCGTATCGGCAAGGCGGTTGTAAGCTGCCTGTTTTGCTGCGGCGTAATTGGTCGATACGGGCAATGGTTCAAGCCCTTTGCGCCGGCGCAGTATGTTGAGCACAGCGCGGCGGTAATTGTCGCTGTCGAAAATACCGTGAATATACGCACCCATAACCGTTCCCTCAGCATTTATCATGCCTTCGGCTATCTGCACGGCTTTGCCTGCACGCTCTGTGATTACAAACGGATGATTTTTCTCTGCCGTGAATTTCGTTTCTCCCATGTGGATTTCATAGCCGTAAAGATCATCCACATCCAGCTTGGTGCCGAGAAAATTCCAATTGAGGCATTTGGCTTTGACTTGAGAAGTCAGCTTCTTAGCAGCAAATGTCGTTTCCATCGGCAGAAAGCCGAGACCTTTGACGCTGTCATTGTCCGATTCGGTATGCAGCGGATCGCTGATCTTTTCGCCGAGCATCTGGTAGCCGCCGCAGATGCCGATGATAGGCACGCCTGCCGCTTTTGCTTCGTTAAGCTCTGCCTCAAGACCGCTATGGCGCAAATACAGCATATCTTCTGTCGTGTTCTTGCTGCCCGGCAGCAGGATTAAATCCGGTCTGCCCAGCCTGTCGATATGCTCACCCTGCTGAATGTAGTAAAGTTCTACATCGTCTTCTTTGCTCAAGGCATCAAAGTCGGTGAAGTTTGAAATCTTAGGTGTCTGGATGACGGCTATCTTGAGCGGTGCATCCATTTTGTTTATCTGCGTTTTTTTATCGTCGAGCGATACTGAATCTTCATCTTCGATGTTGATATCAGGCAGATAAGGAATAACTCCCAGCACAGGCTTGCCTGTTTTTTCTTCAAGAAAATCGAGTGCAGGCTGGAGTATCGTAACATCGCCGCGGAATTTATTGATGACGAGGCCTTTTACCAAGTCGCGTTCATCAGGGTCTAAAAGTTCCAGCGTGCCGACGAGCGATGCCATAGCACCGCCGCGGTCGATATCGGCAATCAACAGGACAGGAGCTTTTAGATACTTGGCGATGCGCATATTGACTATGTCGTTTGCCTTTAAATTTACTTCCGCCGGGCTGCCTGCTCCTTCTATGACCATCATATCGTATTTTGATTCAATGCGGCGGATAGCTTCTTTAACTGTATCAAAAGCCTTTAGAGAATATCCTTTATGGTATTCGCGTGCCGACATATTGCCGATGGATTTGCCCATCAGTATTACCTGTGAGCAGGCGTTGCCCGTGGGTTTTAACAGCACGGGATTCATTTCTACAAACGGTTCCAAGCCGGCCGCTTCTGCCTGTGCTACCTGCGAGCGTCCCATTTCGCCGCCGTCTTTCGTAACGTACGAATTGAGAGCCATATTCTGCGCTTTAAACGGCACAGTGGCCATTCCATCCTGATAAAAAATGCGGCACAGTGCCGTGGTCAATATGCTCTTGCCCACGTGCGATGAAGTGCCCTGCAGCATGATGTGCTTTGTCATAGTCCCCATCCTTATGCGTTGTTCTTAGCTTGTCTGTATGCTCTAGCTTTTGCCGCCAGCGATGAAGCTGCCGAGGGAGAGCCGAGAAAATGCAGGTGCAGATAAGATCCGAGGATGTTATCCTTGGCGTAGCCTGCTTTGTATTTGGCATTATTGCGCATCTTCGTAAATTCAAATGCCCAAGAGAAATCATCTGCCGTCTGATCCTCTATCTGCGACGAAAAATGGAATTCATGGCCGTGGAATTCATCGCCTGTTTTGCCCAGCACATCATCGTGCAGAATCCGCGCTTTGACGTAGCCTACTGTCTGCAATTTCTTGTGCATCTGCGCTTTGGCAGGAATCAGACCCAGCATAGAGTGAAACTTGCCTTCAAAATCGTAGATTCCTTCCATCATATACATATAGCCGCCGCATTCTGCGTAGATAGGCATACCGTCTTTAGCAGCACGGCGAATTGAATCGAGCATCGCTGTGTTAGCGGCAAGCTCATCGGCAAACACTTCCGGAAAGCCGCCGCCGAATACGAGTGCATCTGCATCATTCGGAATAGCTTTATCGGTGAGCGGGCTGAAGAATTTTATGACCGCGCCTTGGGCAGCCAGTACATCGAGGCTTGCCGGGTAATAAAAAGAAAATGCCTTATCGCGTGCTACGGCAATCGTGATATCTTTTGCGGCACAAGCAGCAGCTCCTTCTTCTACTTCCAGTGCAGGAGCCGTCTGAGCCAATTTCATAACACCGTCGAGATCCACTTCAGCAGCAATTTTCTCTGATATGATGTCGATGATATCATGCGCTGAATTTTCCTGCGCCGGAGTCAAGCCGAGATGGCGTTCCGGCATATGGACGCTGTCATCGCGGAAAATAGCTCCGTAGACGGGAATGCCGATCTTTGCCATCGCCTCTTCAATAAGCGATTTATGAGTCTGCGAGCCGAGGCGGTTCAATATAACGCCTGCCAGATTCACATCTTTATCGTATAGCTTAAAGCCAAGAGCAATAGCCGCTGCCGAGTCGCCCATCGACTGAGCATTGATGACGAGGATTACGGGAGCCTTGAGTTTTTTCGCCAGCTGAGCTGTAGAACTGATGCCGTTTCGCCCGCCGTCGTACAAGCCCATTACGCCTTCGATTACAGCGATGTCAGCACCGTCGGATTCATGCACGAAAAGCTCATTCAGCTTTGCTTCCGGCACGAGCCATGTATCGAGATTGTGCCCTGCCCTGCCTGCCGCCATACCGTGATATGAAGGGTCGATGTAATCGGGGCCTACTTTGTACGGCTGTACCTTCAAGCCATTGTTTCGGAGTGCACGCAGCAGCCCCGTTACGACTGTCGTCTTGCCGGAACTGCTCTGCGTGGCGGCGATGATGACGCGGGGAATTTGAACGAGTTTCTTCATACGATCAACCTCGGACTATTTAAATTCTAGCGTTGTCAATCAGATACATCACTGCGTTGATGCAGGAAGCAGCGATCGGGCTGCCGCCTTTCGTGCCGACTACGGTGATGTAAGGAACTTTTGATTCGGCTATCAGATAATCCTTCGATTCAGCGGCACCGACAAAACCGACAGGAGTGCCGACAATAGCCGCCGGGCGCACGCCTTCTTCGTTCATCAGGCGGATGACCTCAAACAATGCCGTCGGTGCATTGCCGATAGCTACGATAGCACCGTTCAGCTCCTTGCCGAAATGGCGCATTGCCGCTATAGAGCGCGTAACGCCGTTAGCTTTGGCGTAAGCTGCGATTTCAGGATCTGCAATCTTACATTCCACGCTGCCGCCAAACGAAGCCAGCTTGCGTTTATTGATGCCGGTACGTACCATTTCCACGTCAGTGTATATCTTGCAGCCGCCGAGAATAGCTTTTTTCATCGCTTCGATAGCATCCTTATGCACGCGGATGATAGGTGCATATTCCACATCGCCGGAAGCGTGAATCATGCGCGAATACAATTTAGTTTCTGCTTCATTAAGATTGTATTTTTCAATGTGCGGCTTGATGATCTCAAAGCTGCGCACTTCGATTGCCATAGGGTCTTTTATATAATCCATCTTTTAAGCCTCCGTTTAATTTTGTTCATACTGCTGCACAAATTCGCCGACACTGACGTAATCATTCGTAAAGTTCGTATACGTCAAACGCGGCCTGTCTATGAGAACAATGTCGAGATTAAGCTCAATAGCGGCCGTCAGCTTCGTTTCCGTGCCTCCGAGAGTACCGCTGTTCTTCATGACCACGACATCTGCATCATACCGTTCATACAGTGCCATATTCAATTCTTCAGAAAACGGTCCCTGCATAGCTACGATATCGCGCGGCAGAATACCCGCTTTTTCGCAGATTTCCAGCGATGCTATAGCAGGCAGCACACGCGCTACAATGTGGCGCGAATACTTCTGCGCGGCTTTGGCAAACAGCTCAAGCCGATTGCTTCCCGTCGTCAGGAAGATGTCCTGTCCGAGCCTCATCGCCAATTCTGCCGCTTCTTCGTACGTCTTGACGATATGAAGTTTTTCGTAATCAGGCAGCGGTGTTACGGCGCGTTCATAGCGGATATACGGCACGCCCAATTCTTTGCAGACCTGCATAGCTGTCTTAGAAACGTTGGCTGCATACGGATGCGTAGCATCGACGAATACTTTTATGCCGTGTTCCTTAAGACATTCGCGCATAGCATTTTCATCCAGCTTGTGGTCATTTACGATAAGATTATCGCTCTTGGGCAGCAGATCCTTGCCGTAAGCGGTTACGACAGAGGCCATCACCTTATAGCCTCTGTCCAGCAGATACTGCACCAGACCTCTGCCGTCTTGTGTTCCAGACGCTGCAAATATCATATTTCATATCCTCGGGGAGTTATCATATATCCTTCTTTAGTAAAGGTCTTGCTGTTGCCGATGATGACGAGTGAAAACATATTGATATCTTCTTTAGTGAAATTTTCCAGATCTGAAATCACATAGCTTTCATTTTCGCGGCTGGCATTATTCACGATGCCGACCGGAGTTTTGGGGTCTTTGTGGTGCAGCATGATTTCGCGGATTTCTTCAATATGCTTGACGCGCTTGTGGCTCTTGGGATTGTAGAGTGCTACGACAAAATCTGCCTGAGCGGCGAGATCAGCGCGTTTTTTAATCAAATCCCAAGGAGTCAAAAGATCACTGAGGCTGATGACGGCAAAATCGTGCATTAACGGCGCACCGAGCACTGCCGCAGCGGCGTTGACTGCGCTTAATCCTGCTACTATCTGCACCTGCGGACGCTGTTCCTTCGGCAATTTTAAAGCCAGTTCCAAAACCAGCCCTGCCATGCCGTAAACACCGGAGTCTCCGCTTGATACGACTGCTACATCATGACCTTTGAGAGATTCATCCAACGCCATCTGACAGCGGTCCACTTCCTGCATCATGCCTGTGCCGATGACATTTTTTCCGTCGAGCAGATGCTTTATCAATTTTATATACGTATTATAACCGGCTATCGTATCAGCCTGCTGAATTGCCTTCAGCGCGCGCGGGGTCATGTCATCCATGCCGCCGGGGCCTATGCCTACTACTTTAATTATTCCCATCCTAAGGACACCGTCGCTTTCTCAAATTTAGTTTTGGGCAGGATTATATGTGCCTTTTCATTGTACGCCAGTATCGCCGCTTCACATACATTGCCGATGCCTATCTGCCGCTGTACAAACGGCGATATAGGCAGATTGAACTTGTCGATAGCAGCCTGCATAGCCGGATTTTCATAGAAATGAATCTCCGCTTTACATTCCTCTGCCCAGTCCAGCAAGCCTTGTTCCTGCGACTTTACGACAGTCGATACAGCAATAGATATTTTTTCCTGAGTGCATCCGGCAAGCTGTTTTGCCTGCTGCACAGCTTGGGCTATCAGCTCTTTTGATACTCCGCGGCGGCAGCCGATGCCGGCTATCAAGCGGCGCGGCGACAATACCAATACATCTTTTAACAGCTGTCTTCGCGGTGAAAGAAATACAGCCGGCACTATGAGCTTTTCCGGGCTGCTCAGCGAGGCTTCAAAGCCCAGCTCACGCAGTGCCTTGACGTATGAATCGGCAGCATTCCATGCCACATCTACATAATAAGGTATATCACGCCCTTCAACAAGAGCGGAATTTATTAATTTTATCCGTTCAAACGGATACGGAACGAGCTTCAATCTACGAGCAAGCACATCAGGCGCGATTTTTCCCTGCCGGTCAGTCGCCGTCGTGATGACCGGCTGAGCATTTAACAAAGAGGCGATTTGCTCTGTCAGCTCATTGGCTCCGCCCAAATGGCCGGACAATAGGCTGATGGCAAAAGTACCCTGCTCGTCTATTACGACGACCGCCGGGTCTTTCGACTTGTGCACGATGTACGGCGCGATCATGCGCACGGCAATACCCGTAGAGCTGAAAAATACCAGTGCTTTATATTCATAGAAAATATCTTTTACAAGGCTGCTCAATTTACAAAAGGAATGTTCTATGCTGCCGGCAGAAAAATATTTATCTTTGACGTACACATCGCCGCCGAATGATTCTTGAAGCCTGCGGGCGAGAAGAGCACCGTTAGCTGTTACAGCGATAAAAGCATATGTTTTCATTTCATCATTTATCTGCAGGTTCTGTTCCTTGGCGGTACATATGGCTGAATTCCGGAGCATAGAGGCGCGACTTTGCATATTCCGTATCAAGGCAGCGGCTGACAACGATCATTGCCGTACGGCTGATATTGTTTTCTTTTACGATATCGGCAATCGTCTCCAATGTGCCGCGCACGATCTTCTGTTCCGGCCACGATGCCTTCTGCACGATAGCAATAGGAGTATTCGGTTCATAGCCGCCTTCGATGAGTTCTTTTACTACATCGGAAATCATGTGAACGCTCAGGAAAATGCACATCGTCGCTTGGTGTGAAGCCAGCAGGCGCAGTTTTTCTTTTTCCGGTACGGGCGTGCGTCCTTCAGCGCGTGTAATTATGACAGTCTGCGAAATCTCCGGCAGCGTGTATTCCTGCTTTAATGCTGCAGCCGTTGCAAGAAAAGAGCTGACACCGGGGATAACCGTGTATTCGATGCCGCGGCGGCTAAGTTCATCCATCTGTTCTTGAATGGCACCGTAGATAGCCGGGTCGCCGGTGTGCAGGCGGACCACCTTTTTGCCTTCATTAACTGCTGCCGTGATCGTCTCAATCACATCGCCCAGCGTCATGGACGCGCTGTTATAGATCTTACAGTCCGCTTTGGCATAATCCAGCAGAGCAGGATTGACGAGCGAGCCAGCGTAGATGATGACATCAGCTTCCTTGAGCAGACGCTGGCCTTTCACTGTGATTAATTCAGGATCTCCGGGACCTGCACCGATAATATAAACCATTATTTCGTATCTCCCTTCACACAAGTAACAATATAAACAGGATTAAAAGCATTGAACATATCGTAAGAACCGACTTTTCTAAGGCGGTTTACCTGCACCTGCACAGCTTCATACGTATAGTTTTCCTTTGCTGTCATGTACTTCGTCAGCTCAGCGATCGTCTGCACCGTAACGGCATTGGCGACAATCCTGCCGCCGGGGGCAAGACGCGTGTCAATAAAGTCAAGTATATCATCCATATTTTTACCGCTGCCGCCGATAAGCACAGTATCGCAGGGCGGCAGCTCTTTTAAAGCATCAGGAGCTTCGCCTGCGATTACATCTATTCTATCGCTCAAATTGAATTTTTCCAGATTGCGGTACAATAGCTGTACAGCCAAATCTTTTTTCTCCACAGCGTAAACATGGCCCTGCGGTGCGAGCAGTGCCGCTTCAATCGACAGAGAGCCCGTACCTGCTCCGATATCCCAGACGATGCTGTCAGGACGGATGCGAGCCTTGCACATCGTCAGAACGCGGATCTCCTCTTTCGTCATCGGCACTTTATCTCTGATGAATTCATCATCGGAAATGCCCGGTAAATTCAAATCAATCACCTGCTTTCATCATTAATTAATTTATTTTTCAGCCTTCCACGATCATAACGCAGTTGGCAGCATTGCATTTTGATACGGCTTGACCTAAAGGAATGCTGACGATTTTTTCTTCCGGATACGACAATTTAGAGCAGATATGCGCCAAAGCATCCTGGGGCCAGCCGCGTTCAATTAAGTAAGCAGCAATATGCGCAGAATCGAATTTGCTGTCCGTCAGCATACCGATGATGCGCCCGGGCGTGTAGATCAATTTATCGTCTCCGGGAACGCGCCCGTGGAAGCTCAGTAGATCTGCATTTTGCCACGGCAGAGCCACTTTTGCAAATGCCGTCTGCATTGAGCTTAATCCCGGTATGACTTTTATCTGCCCTAGCGGGAAATTGCGGCGCAGTGCACTGAGCAGTGAGTAATATCCGGGATCGCCCGATACCATCACCACCACATCGCTGTCAGTGAGATTCTCACGTATGAAGTCCATCACAGCCGGAATATCCGCTTTAATAGCAAATGTTTTCTGTCCTTCACGGGCAAATTCGCGCAGAGCGCGGCTGCCGCCGACCAGCACAGCTGCAGATTCGATAGCTACAGCTGCCGCCGGCACAACGTATTCCTTAGCACCGGGGCCTATACCAGCCACGATTATCTTATGTTTTCCGGATTCCAACCTAATCTACCACCTATCTTTCTAGCATTATCATCCATACCCAGCAGCTCCCCTTTGAGCGTAACCATCACTGTGCCCACTTTCAGCGCATTGAATACGTGCTGCTGAGCACGCAGGCTGGCACGCTTGGCAAGCAAATCGTAATAGCCTTTTTCCGCCAGTCCGTACCGCTCTATTATCGGCATAGCAGCTTCCGTCGTTATTGTGCCGAATATTTCCTCTACACCCTGCTTATCCATGCCCATTAGAGCAGCGTAAGATGCGAGTATCTCTTGGCGCGCATCGGCGATCTTGCTGTGTGTATAGAAAATGCCGCCTGCTACCTTTACCATCTTGCCCAGGTGGCCGAACAGCAGCACAGAGCGCACTCCCTCATCGGCTGCAAATTCCAGCATATGCCCGATGAAATTGCTCGTCTGCGCCATCGCTTCAGCAGGCAGCCCCCACTTTACTGCCGCCCGCTCGCCGATCTTGCCCGGCACGAAGATTATATCGTCATATCCTTTTGCCTTAGCAACGGATATCTGCGGAGTCAATGAATTTTTAAAGCCTTCTTCTGACATCGGGCGCACCACACCTGTCGTGCCGATGACTGAGATGCCGCCCTTGATGCCTAATATCGGATTAAGCGTCTTCTTGCACAGCTCCACGCCTTTCGGTATGGATATAGTGATATCACAGCCGCAGCTCTTAGGCAGCAGCTCCCGCACCACCTGCGTCATCATTTTGCGCGGTCCGGGATTGATAGCCGGCTCGCCCGGCGGCACCGACAAGCCCGGCTGTGTTACCGTGCCGATGCCTAAACCCGCATGAAACCTGATATCAGAATCCTGTGGAGTGATCACTACCTCCGTGAAAACAGATGCTCCGTTTGTAATATCAGGATCATCACCGGCATCCTTGATGACTTCAGCTCTGGCACCCTCTTTTGTCAATTCTACGTTCTTTATCGGAATATGCAGCAGTTCACCGCTCAGTGCGTACAGCTCTATCTCCATGACAATGCTGCCCTGCAAAGCGAGAATAGCAGCCTTTGTTCCGGCTGCCGCGCATGAGCCGGTCGTATAGCCGCTCCTCATTTTTTTTGGCATAAGTTCCTCCTGTTCAAGCTCAGCGATAAAAACTTAGCTCACCATCAGTGCATAGCTCATCGCTCTATTTATGCACTGAAATTATACAATAATATTATAGGCAATCTGATTTAATCCTGCAAGGCTGAAGCGCATACAAAAATCAGCTGATTTCAAACTTTTATCTCTTGACATCATATACCCTGAGGGGTATACTTTAAATGTAATCAAAATACCCTATAGGGTATAAATCGAAAACTCACTGTGATACGATCAAATACTTCATATTATATCTATTACCGAAAAGAGGGTTATTATGGCAAAATCCATAGCTATTCCCACCAGCTCCATTGATAATAATATTCATGAACACCACTGTCATGATCATCACGCACATGGCTGCTGCGGTCATGATCATCATGAACACCATCACCATGACCATCATTCAGATGCTTCCCTTCAGCAGAGAATCTACACCATCGACAATATAGACTGTGCCAACTGCGCCGCCGAAGT
>CATYZV010000002.1 GCA_958415865.1 uncultured Selenomonadaceae bacterium | reverse complement strand
GTCAATAGCATAGAAAAAATTTTTTATCACAAATCATAGAAAGACGGTGAATTTTATGTATACAATGCGGGAAGCCTGCACGAAGCTCAATATGCCGTATGAAACGCTGAAGTTCTACTGCAAAGAAGGCCTTGTGCCCAACGTTAAACGCGACAAGAACAATTACCGCATATTCGATGAAAAAAACCTCGCCTGGCTGGAGGGGCTGCAATGTCTGAGAAACTGCGGCATGAGCATCAAGGATATGCGCCGATACATGGAATACTGCCTGCAAGGCCCTGATACCATCGACCTGCGCAAAGCCATGCTGGCACGGACGAAAAAAGAACTGCTGCAAAAAAGGCAGCAGCTAGAGCAGTGCTTGGATTATATCGACAAAAAGCAGCAGTTTTACGATGATGTAAAATCAGGAAAAATCGCCTACAGAAGCAATCTGATAAAATGCTGAAGCGGTGAATTAGAAAACACTTCTCAATCGTGCTATAATAAGGCATATTCCATAAATAAATCACCGGAGGAATCGCTATGAAAAAGACGAACGCGGCCCGCATACTCGACCGCCTAAAGATAAAATACCGCATTGAAGAATACAAAGTAGATCCCGACGACCTCAGTGCCGTCCATGTGGCTAAGGAAACAGGCATGGATATCAAGACAGTGTTCAAGACGCTCGTGGCTAGAAGCGACAAGAACGATATCATAATGGCCTGTATACCGGGCGGCGATGAACTGAGCCTCAAAAAGCTGGCTCATGCCGCAGGCTTTAAAAAGGTGGAAATGATTCATCTGAAAGAATTGCAGCCTCTAACCGGCTATATCCGCGGCGGCTGCTCACCGCTCGGTGCCAAGAAAGAATATCCCGTCTACCTCGATGAATCGGCACTGCAATGGGATGAAATCGCCATCAGCGCAGGCAAGCGCGGCGAACAGATTTTAATCGCGCCGCAGGATTTGATCGCGGCAGTCAAAGCTACACCCGCTCCGCTGACGAAATGAGCGTGATGATGATGAACGCTGAAGCACGCCGCGAGGGAATAAAGCAGACTCTGCAAAATGCCGCCGCTCCCATCACCGGCAGTGAACTCGCGCAGAAATTTCAGGTAAGCCGTCAAGTCATCGTCGGCGATATTACCGTATTGCGCGCCGGCGGCTGCGACATCTACGCTACGCCGCGCGGCTACCTATTGCCGCAGAAGAACAGCCGTCAAGGGAAACTCGCCGTCATCTGCTGCCGCCACGACCGCGATCTATTGCCGACAGAGCTGGAAATCATCGTCGACAACGGTGCCAAGCTGCACGATGTCATCGTCGAGCATCCCGTCTACGGTGAAATCCGCGTCAATCTATTCATATCCACGCGCCGCGAAATAAAACAGTTTCTGCAAAAACTCGCTCAGACGAACGCCGCACCGCTGATGGTAATGGGGCACGGCACGCATTACCACACGATCGAAGTGCCTGATGATGAAACGCTTGCCGTCATCTGCGACGAGCTGAAAAAAGCACATATCCTCGTAGAAAAAGCATAAAAAAAGGAATGTCCAAGCATTTATCATACTTGGACATTCCTTTTTTATTTCATGAGATTCAATTTTGCTAAATAATTATAAATGCCGTCATCGTTGTTAGAATCGGTTACGGCATCTGCGGCATCTTTCACCGCCTGCGGCGCATTTGCCATCGCCACGCCAATACCGACTGAGTGCAACATATCTATATCATTGTAATTATCGCCGAAGGCAATAGCCTGTTCACGCCTCAAGTTGAGGTGATTGAGCAAAATATTTATGCCTGATGACTTACTGACCGATTTATTCATTATCTCCAGCAGGATCGGCGAGGAGCGCACGATTTGCAGCTGAGGAAATTTCTCTTTCAACTCCTGCTCTAGCTTTTCGCATATAGACGGCTCACTCATGCAGAGTATTTTATTCGGCAAAATACCTTTTTGCAGCAGCGCATCAAACTGAGCCTGCTTAGCTTGTACATCTACAATATTTTCTTCCCGCAGTACAGCCGGATCATTTTTATCTTCAGCGTACCATTCATCAGCAGCGTAATAATTTACAACTGCCTCATTGTGCCACTGCTCTTTTAATTCAGCAATAACGGCTTTGGCATCAGCGGCACTTACGCGCTCATCGTGCAGCACAGTGCCCTCAGCTTCGAGAATATACGCTCCTCCGTAGCTTATCAGCGGTATATTCATCTCCATCTGCGCCGATACAGTGCGCATCGCCTGCGGCATACGCGCTGACACCAGCACAAAAGGCACTTTGCCTGCTGCCAGCTGATGCACTGCTTCTGCTGTGCTAGGCAATACTTTATGCTCATCTGTTATGACCGTGCCGTCTATATCGGAAAAAACTATCTTGTACTTCATCGGCTCTATCTCCTTTTATTTTCGCTTTTAGCTCATTATATCATTCATGCGGCAAAGTCCATAGCCTAGATATTTCCCTATACAAAAGAAAAACTGCAATCACAATCTTCTTCAGATTATCATTGCAGTTTATATTCAGCGTTTTGATTCCAAAAATTTTCTGCCGATGATGATAGCAGCATAATCGTCGACCGGCACGGGCGGCACCTGCATACCGCGCGGTATCAGGCGGCGCAGGCCGCGCGGCGGATTGATTTTGAAGTAGAGTTTTCGAGCCTCGTCCGTCGTCCGGTATTCATTGACCACGAATAATTTCATATCCGGAAAAGCCTGCCGCAGCAATTTCTGCTTAGGCTTGCTGCTCGTACCGCTGCCCATGACGATGAATGACGCATCATACCGTTTTATAAGCTCAGCAATCTCTGCCTGCAGCATCTCTGAAGCTCTTATGCCGTGCCATAGCACGGAGCCATCTATTTTCAGCACGGCCAGCCCTGTCTTTTCCCTGCCGGGGTCGACGGCGATGAAACATTCATTACGGCTGTCCGTCATTTTGATCATCTTCTTCATCCGGTCTGCTCAGCACTATGTTGAGGCGCAGAGGACCTAAAACATCGGTATCGTTGACTGCATAAGCCGTGAATACCATATCGCCTTTAGATTCCTGAAGTGATTTTTCCAGGCTGTATAGCTGGCTGCCGCTGATTACGCCGACAGTACCGCTCAGCGGATTCGGCAGTATGCCTTGTTCTACGGCTATCATATTGACATTGCGCAGAAAATCGCCGATGAGCTGTTCACTAGAGGAATCACCTGTGAGATGGTACTGTTTCTTATAGACGAATTCATCCTTCTGATAGACGATGCGGTTGGGATGCAGGTCGAGATCTGTAAGTACCGGGTCGCCCTTGACGAGGTTTGCCGCTACGATCAGGCGCACCACCGTATCGCCGGGAGCCTGCTGAATCGCTTCAATCGCCTGCTGATAAGCCGCCGGATAAATCCAGACACCGTCTTTTACGTTCTCGCCGAGGCGGTCGACGACTTTGCTGTTGGCGAGTGCGACGATATCGCCCAGATCATTTTGAATCTGCACAGGATCATCCGTCTTTTTGATGACACCGCTTGCCAAAAGCTCGCCGATGCGGTAGACGATCGGTTTTTCGCGCATATCTTCTATGCCCTGCTTTAAATCATCATTTAGCTTTTCCAAATCGGCATTATCATCTTTGAGCTTGTCATTGTCGCTCTGCAGGATTGAATTATTCCTCGTCAGACTGCTGTTGGCAAGCATCAGCTGGTCATTGTGGTCTGACAATAATTGATTATTGCCCCAAAGCTCGCTGTTCTTTGCCTGAAGCTGTGCCTGTTCGCGGCGGAGCGTATCAGCTGCATTTTTTGCCTGCTCTAATTCCTGCTGTGAGGATTTCAATTCGTCCTGTGCATTTTTATACTCTTTCTTGGTAGAATCCAAATCGGTCTTGACACTGTCGAGTGCGGCAGTTGTCTCATTGAGATAACGCTGCGTATTCTGCATTTCTGTCCGGAGCTTTTCCATGCCGAACAGAGCCGTGCGCACATCCTTTGATGCAACGGCGAGCACGCCGAGCGTCGTCGTCGTTATCAATATGCCTGTGATTATCGTAACCAAGATGGAGGTATGGCGCGGTCTCATGCCGAATAGGGAAAGTTTTTTCTTGCCCACCTTCGTGCCCAGGCGATCGCCGATGAATGCGATTATGCCGCCCGTCAAGACCAAGATCACGACTAGGATAATGCCATACATAGGTTCACACCTGCTTTCATACTATTAATCGTTGCCGGCATCTTCACCTCGACTCCTTGCGGATGAGATAACAGCCTGCCAGCAGTGCTACTATATTCGGTATCCATACGGCAACAGCCGGCGGGATAGCCGAACCCTGCCCCAACGCACCCGACAGGGTCATCAGCGTATAGTAAATGAAGATTATGATTATGCTGATGCCAAAACCGATGGACGAGGAGCTGCGGTTGGGCTGTATGCCCAGCGGTGCGCCGATCAGTGCGAACATGAGGCTGGCGAGCGGTATCGTGAATCTCTGGTACAGTTCTGTTTCCAGCTTGCGCGTATCGACGTACTGCGATTTCATTATGCTGATCTGCTCACGCAATTCCCTTATAGTCATTTCATCAGCTTTTTTCTGTCCCTGAATGATCTTCTTGGGGTTCTGGCTTATAGGCAGCACTTGGCTGTCAAATTTCATCATGCGTTCTGTATTAGGCTGCGATAAATCGTACATTACACCGTTGTGCATTGTCCATTCATCGCCCTGCCAGTCTGCGTACTGTGCATTTTCTACGCGCACCATCTTGCCCTTGTCAAACTCCTGAATCGAGAGGCTGTCAAGCCTGCCCGTTTCACCGTCGTAGCGGCGTGCATAGACGAGACGCTGGATATTGCCGTCCTCGATCTGCTTGATGATGATATGTTCCTGCGAGGCAGGAGCTGTATTGCCCTGTATTTCGTAGCGCACGAGATCTGCATAAGCCTGATTGGAGGCAGGCACTACGTATTCATTGAAGGCCACGGAAAAAATGCTGACGCAGAAGGAAAATATGATGACCGGGCGCATCAGGCGCGTGAAGCTGACCCCGCACGCCTTCATGGCGATGATTTCACTGCTGCCCGATAACCTGCCGAAAGTCAAAAGCGATGCCAGCAGCATCGACATGGGGAATGTCCATACGACAATGCCCGGCAGGCTGTAGATGACAAGCCGCACTATCGCTGAAAAAGAAGCTCCGTACTGCGTGATGTACTGAGCTATTCTAAACAGTGTGCCAGACCCTAAAAAGACGGCAGTGAATGCGCAGATGCCGAAGATAAAGGTCATTATCGTTTCTTTTAATATATATCTGTCTAATATTCGCATCTTTTACTCTCCTGCCTCAAGGCTTGTAATTTTCGCCCAAGTAAATCTTGCGCACTTGTTCATTGCTGTAGACGGCTTCCTTATCGCCTTCCATCAATATCTTGCCTTCATTCATTATATACGCCCTGTCAACTATGTCGAGCGTTTCGCGCACATTGTGGTCCGTGATCAAGATGCCCATGCCGCGCTCTCTAAGGTATGAGATGATGCTCTGAATGTCCGCTACCGAAATCGGGTCGATGCCGGCAAACGGTTCGTCGAGCAGCATGAAATGCGGCTCTAGGGCAAGGGCGCGCGCTATTTCCACGCGGCGGCGTTCACCGCCGGACAGCTGCATGCCCAAGCGGCCTTTTATATGAGTTATCTTGAATTCTTCGAGCAGTTCTTCCATCTTCTGCGTCTGCTCTGCCTTGGAAAGAGGCAGCGTTTCCAAAATAGCTCTGATATTGTCCTCTACTGTCAGCTTGCGGAATATGGAGGCTTCCTGCGCCAGATAGCCGATGCCCAATCCTGCACGCTTGTTGATGGGCAGCTTGGTGATGTTGATATCGGACAAAAACACATCGCCCTCAGTGGGTTTTTCAATGCCTACTATCATATAGAAAGTCGTGGTCTTGCCCGCGCCGTTGGCACCGAGCAGCCCTACGATTTCACCTTTTTTCACACTTAGTGAAACACCTTTGACGACAGGTACACCCTTATATTCTTTTACCAAATCCTTAACTTCGATATGCAAGCCCGTTCACTCATTTCCTTTACTCTTATGCTCTAAAAAATAAATCACTGTACTTTTACATTATCGCCCATGTAGACCGTCAGCGTATTGCCCCTGACGATATTGCCGTTCTGCGTAGCAGAAGCATTGCCCGTCATGACGAGCTTGCCGTTGTCGGCACTGTTATAAACAGCATGGTCGCTGTGGCCGGTCATATTGCGCGAATCGCTGCGGAGATTTACATTGCCGTCAGCCGTGAAATTGAAATCCTGACCGCTACCGGTATAAGAGGCTTCATCGCTCGTAGACTGGATGTCATTCGTCTTGCTGTTGAGATATACATCGCCCGAGGCATGATACTGATTCGTGGCAAGATTGCCCGTTAAAACATCGCCGCGGATGGCTGCCTGCGGACCGTCAGCCGTGCCGCCGGACGGCATACTGATATCACTCGTAGCCTGATTGTAGCGGACTTCCGGACCCGTCAATACGTTTTCGCCTTTAGTAGCTACTACATTGCCGGTAGCAGTCATCTCGCTGTTCATCGTAGCGACGAGCTTTTCTGCCTTGAGGCTCATATCGTCTTTATTCGCCGTAACACCGCCGGTGATGGTAACCTGCTGCTGCTTAAAATCATACGTGGCTGCACTGCCTGTCATAACGCCGCCGTCGCGCGTTACTCTCACGCCGCCGGTAGCGATAGCCATATCGGTTACAGCGTTGTATTCGATAGCATCGGCAGTCAATTCGATCGGACTGTCAGCGGCAATGCCTACGCCGCTGAGCATAGAGAAACTGAAAACAGCCGCTGCTGCTGCCGCTTTTATACGTTTATTCATTTTCTGCATCTCCTTTTATCAGCTTGGCATTGCCTATCAATTTGAAATTCTTGAATGCGTCTTTGCTTTCCGCCTTGTCGGCTGAGGCCTGCAAGCCAGGCTTACTCATTTTTACATTATCTTCGCACGTCAGCACGCCCTGCGCACCGTCCCAGATGATCTTGCCGGTGTCGAGCTTCATGTTGTCCGTCGATTCAGCATGGATATTTTCTTCCAGCTCCATGTGTTTTTTCGCTTGATCATACGTTCCCTTGGGAGCTGTCAACGTTATGCTGCTTCCGTCATCGCGGTAGAACGTGCCTTTGATATTCTCCATGGTAACCATCTGCGTATCTTGATCTATGGTCATGGTTTCTGCATAGCACTCCCAGATGACTTTGCCATTGACTTCTTCCTTCAAGGTGTTGTTGTTGTAGACCATCACCTTGCCGGAACTGCTCTCGCTCTGCTGCGGGTTCGGCCTGCTGGCATACGCCCAGTAGATCAGCCCGGCAGCACAGAGCAGCAGCAGAAAAATTCCCAGTTTCTGTTTATTGACAGCTGCCTTTTTTGTCATATCTGTCCACCTTAGTTCTTATTGACTTTTACTGTGTGAATCTTCGTCTTCTGCTGTTCCGGGCGCGTGTTCCACCGCTTCTGGAACCAGATCCACTGCGTGGGATGGGCTACGATCTCATCTTCGATCACTTTCGTCATGCGGCGCGTGAAATCGATCAGGTCTGCATTGCCATCCCCTGTATCATTATATACTATCGGCTCAGAAATTTCTATTTTATGTGTGCCGTCGCTGCGGCGGATGATGAAGGCAGGCACGACAGGCGACTGGAATTTGCGTGCGAACACGGCAGGTCCCATCGGTGTCGAGCAGACTTCTCCGAGGAATTCGATAAAGGCACCGTGAGGACCTGCGTCCTGGTCAGCTAAAAATCCCAGTATGCGGCCCTTTTTAAGTGCCCTCGATGCCGCCAGCAGCTCCGATGCCGCTCCGCGGGCGAAAATTTCCACACCGACTTGGGCGCGGTATTCATCCAAGAGCTTGGTGTACTGCGAATCAGGCTGTGTCTTTGCCAGTGCCGTAACGGAAAAACCGGCGTGCACGAGGCCTGCTGCCAGCCATTCCCAAGTCCCTACATGAGCCGTCAGGATCACGATACCGCGTCCTTTGGCGTACTCGCGCTTCAAAATGTCCAAGCCTTCAAATTCGATGTACTTAAAGCCATCGCGCTTTAGCCTGGGCATCCAAAGTATTTCCAATACATTCTGGCTCAGGTTGATAAAAGATTTTTTGATCAGCTCATTTGCCTCAGCTTCTGTATTGTGAAACGATTTCATCATGCGCTCAACAGCGCGCCTGCGCTCTTTGGCGATCAGCTTGAAATACAGTATGCCCAGCACGTGGCCCAAGCGCAGCAGATTCTTATGCGATAAGCAGCACAGGCACGCGCTGAAATATTTCAATAATCTATACTTCATAATCTCATGGCTCCTCCGCCATTATTAATCAAAAAACAGCTCACTGCGCGACACCATCTTTTTCTATCTCATCGGCAGCAAGATTCATATAATGATCGACGATAGCCTGCCATTTGCCCTGAGCCTTTAAAATGAACTCAATTATCTGGCGCACGCCGCCGTGCCCGCCGTTATAATCGCTGACGAAGCACGATACGGCTTTTGCCTCCTCTGTAGCATCTGCCACGGTAGCGGCAAAGCCGACATCGCGCATCACAGCCAAGTCAAACAAGTCGTCGCCGACGTAGGCGAACTGCTCTGGCGTTAAGCCGTATTCAGCTTGCAGTTCACGGTAGGCAGGCAATTTATTTTTCTTGTTTTGATAAAAAGCGTTTATCTTCAGCTCTCTAGCGCGGTAAGCCAGCATCTTCGATTCTCTGCCGGTGATTATCGCCGTCTTGATGCCGTGCTTTTGAGCCAGCGTTATGCCTAGGCCGTCGCGCACATTGAACGATTTGAACAGCTCTCCGTCTGCACCGACGCTGACGGAGCCGTCAGTTAAGACTCCGTCCACGTCGAGGATTATCATTTTTACCTTTTGCGCACGCTCTGCAGCGTCTTGTGAAAATCTCATCATACCACACCCTGGCGCAGCAAGTCGGTCAAGTGAACTATGCCTATCGGTTCATTCTTCACAGGGTCGATGACCGGCAGCACCGTGATCGGCTTAGGCTGATGTTTTTCCATTATGCTCAGTGCTTCTGCTGCCATCTTGTCCTTGGTGATGACGACAGGGTGGCGCGTCATGAGCTCTTCCACCGGCTTGTCGAGGAATTCTGCACCGTTTGCCAGCATGCGGCGGATATCTCCGTCAGTTACCAGCCCGATGAACTTGCCGTTTTCGTCGACGACGGAAGTAGCTCCGAGGCCTTTTGCCGTCATAAGGAACAGAGCTTCTTTCGCTGTCTTATGCACAGAGATGACGGGGTTGTCATCGCCGCCGTGCATGACGTGCTCAACCTTCAGCAGCAGTCTTCTGCCGAGTGCTCCGCCCGGATGGAATACGGCGAAATCCTGTGCCGTGAAGTTGCGCGAAGCCATCAGTGCCATCGCCATGGCATCACCCATAGCAAGCGTAGCAGTCGTGCTCGCCGTCGGTGCTAAGCCGAACGGGCACGCTTCGCGCTCTACGCTGATGTCGATGAAGTAATCGGCATTCTTGCCCAATGTTGAAGTGCGTCTGCCGCTCATAGCGATTATCTTCGCGCCGATGCGCTTTATTATCGGCAGGATGTTCACGACTTCGTTTGATTCTCCGCTGTTGGAAATGGCGAGGACGATATCATTTGCCGTAACCATGCCGAGATCCCCGTGGAAAGCTTCTGCCGGGTGCATGAAGAATGCCGGTGTGCCCGTGCTGGCAAAGCTTGCCGCTATCTTGCGGCCTACGTGGCCGGATTTGCCCATGCCCGTAACGATGACTCTGCCCTTACAGGCAAGTATCGCCTTGACAGTAGTTTCAAATTCGTCATTGATATGACCGATGAGTTTTTTGACTGCATCAGCCTCTATCTGAAGTGTTTCAATGGCTTTTTCTTTTATCATCAGTATTCCCTCTCAAAAGCAAAATATATTATTAATTTTGCCACAGCAATATTAAAACCAAATGAGAAAATCATTATGTTTTTTTAATTGTACTCTCTAATTTAATTTATCTTCTTTTTCGTAATTTCGTTTATGGCAAGCAGGTCCTTCAAAATCGCTTCCAATTTGTCGAGATATACCATGTTCGGTCCGTCGGACAGAGCCTCTTCGGGATTGTCATGCACTTCCATGAAGAAGCCGTCAACGCCTGCTCCGGCTGCAGCACGGGCAAGATATTCTACGTATTCGCGGTTGCCGGAGGATTTCTTGCCTGCACCGCCCGGCAGCTGCACGCTGTGCGTAGCGTCGAAGATGACAGGATAGCCCAGCTTGCGCATGATCGGGAAGGAGCGCATATCCACGACGAGATTGTGATAGCCGAAGCTTGCTCCGCGTTCAGTCAGCATTATCTTGTTCGTGCCGCCTTCTTCGAGCTTCTTGACCACGTTGCCCATATCTTCAGGAGCGAGGAACTGGCCTTTTTTTACATTGACCACAGCACCCGTCTTGGCTGCGGCGTACAGAAGGTCTGTCTGGCGGCAGAGAAATGCCGGTATCTGAATAACATCGGCAACTTTAGCCGCCGGCTGCGCCTGAAATTCATTGTGGATGTCCGTAACAATGGGCACATTCAGTTCATCTTTGATGCCCTGCAGCCACTTGAGGCCTTCTTCCAGACCCGGACCGCGGTAGCTGTCAAACGACGAGCGGTTCGCCTTGTCGAAGGAAGCCTTGAACACGTAGGGAATGCCTAGGCGGGAGGTGATTTCTTTTATGCCTCTGCCGATGTAGAGTGCGCGTTCATACGATTCCAGCACGCAGGGACCTGCCATGAGCACGAGCGGATTGCCTGCGCCGACTGCAAAATTAGCGATTTTTACTGTATTCATCTATCAACACTTCCGTTTCTCTAAGATTTAATCAAGCCTTATTGCGGCTGTAAATTTCATTGACCAGTTCCAGATCTTCTTTCGTATCCACGCCGACAAAATGCTTGTCTGTGGCTATGACCTTTATTTTATAGCCGTTTTCCAATGCTCTGAGCTGTTCGAGCGATTCCGTCTGTTCCAGCGGCGTGGGCTGCATCTTGGCGTATTTCAGCAGAAAATCGCGGCGGTAGCCGTAGATTCCGATATGCTTGTAGACCGTAACGCCTGTCGCTTCGCGCGGGTACGGCAACAGCGAGCGGGAAAAATACAAGGCGTAGCCGTTTTTGTCGGTAACGACTTTTACATTGCCGGGCTTTGCCTTTTCATCTTCCGCCATCGGCGTTTTGACCGTAGCCATCTGAAGATTTTCATCGTCCAGAAACTGCTGAGCCAGATCGTCGATGATCTGCGGGTCGATGAGCGGTTCATCGCCCTGCACATTGATTATGACATCGGCATCAGGGCATTTGACTGCTACTTCCGCCAAGCGGTCAGTGCCCGTCGGATGGTCCTTCTTCGTCATAACAGCCCTGCCTCCGGCAGAAATAACAGCGTCCAGCACTCTCTGGTCGTCTACTGCCGCTATTACCTCAGCCGGCTTTTGTGCCTGCATCACGCGTTCGTAGACGCGCACTATCATCGGCTTGCCCGCGATGTCTGCCAGCGGCTTGCCCGGCAGGCGCGTAGATGCAAAGCGCGCCGGAATAACGCAGATAATTTTCATGTCCATTCTCCTCTTTATCACATCTGCCTGCTTCAGCGGTGAAGCGGAGGCAGTTTTTTCTCCAGAAAATCAAACATCTCACGCGACTTGCCGAGCATTGTAACTTCTATGCTTATGATGTAAATCGGAATCGGACGCTCTTGATTAAGCAGCGATTCCGGTATCTTCACCGCATCTTTATCCGTTACGATTATAGCTTCTGCACCCTGCTCTTCTGCCTGGTGCATCACTTCGATTATCTCCTGCTCCGTATAGTCGTGATGGTCAGGGAAGCGCAGGCTCTCGGTGATGACCGCGCCGATATCGCTGAGCGTCTGCTCAAATGAAGCCGGATTGCCGATAGCTGACATGGCGATGACCTTATGACCTTTCATCGTATCGACTGACAGCACCTTGCGCTGCTCGCGCGAGAATAAATTAGCTATTTCGATGAAGCCCAGCGGCTTGTGCGTGCTCTCTACGACCAGCGCATGGTCGTTGTAGCGTGCGAGCGTAGAGCGTATTTCTTCACACGCTCCCGGAGCAGCCTGATCGACTTTCGTCAGCAGGCATATATCAGCGCGGTCGAGGTGCGGCAGGGACTCTCTGAGCGTGCCGCGCGGCAGCATATGACCGTTGCCGAAGACGTTTATAGCATCGACGAGCAGGATATTGAGATCGCGCTTTAACTGCCAATGCTGATAGCCGTCATCGAGAATGACCACATCGACATGGAAATTATCCACTGCGTATTTGCCGGTTATCGTCCTGTCCGTGCCGATCAATACGGGAATATCCGGCAGGCTGCGCGCCAACAGATACGCTTCATCGCCTGCTTCGTCCGCCGACATGAATACTTCCTTGCCGTTGGATACGACACCGACATCGCCTTTCCACTTGGCACGGTAACCGCGGTTTAAGATCGCCACTTTGTAGCCGAGGTTTTGGATATAACGCGCCAGCAGCTTTGCCGTCGGGGTCTTGCCCGTGCCGCCGACCGTTATATTGCCGATGCTGATCACGAAACAGTTGAGCTTGACCTGCCTGCAAACACCCCATTTGTAGAGATTGAGCTGGAAATTCACGAGGCCTCTGTATATCAAAGAAAAACCGTACAGCACGCCCAAGAAGCATTTTGCCGGAATGCTGTGCTTTTCCTTATCGTGAACCAATTTGTAGAGATACGTCTGGAGATTTTCGATCTTCTCCGTCGAGCGCACCTGTATGGGCACCTGTTCACATTCATCCAGCAGCTTACGCAGTATAATTGCCGAGCGGCGCGAAGCACCTCTGTTGTCCGCGATTATCCGGAGGGTTTCTGCTTCCATCGCATGACGCTTTTCACTGTCGTCAAACAGCTCCAGCACTGCGGCGGAGAGTTCTTTGGCATTTTTTACCGTGATGCAGGCATTGCGCTTGGAAAACAGTACGTGCGTGTCCTTGAAGTTGAACATATGCGGGCCGACGATTATCGCCTTACCGTGAGCTGCCGGCTCCAATATATTGTGTCCGCCGTGGCGGCTCAAGCTGCCGCCGACGAAAATGACATCACCCAGGCTGTAGACCCTGCCTAATTCGCCTATCGTGTCGAGAATGACTACATCGTGATCGTGCGAAGGCTTTTCCTTCAGCACCGTCCTGAAAGCCGATTTAAAACCGTACTTATGGCAGATATGAGCTATTTCATCCTTGCGCAGAATACTGCGCGGCGCGATCAAGAGCTTCACCTTGGGATGCTCCTGCTTGAGCACGGTAAATGCCTTTAACACGGCATCTTCTTCGCCTTTATGCGTGCTTCCGGCTAAGAAAATACCTTCTGCATCGTCGAGGCAAAGCTCCTTGAGCATCGCCTTTTTCTCTTCGTTCGTTACATTCGTATAAGTCTGGTCGAATTTCGTATTGCCCGTTACCGTAACGAGCTTCTCATCCGCACCGAGGCGGATGATGTACGAAGCATCTATATCCGACTGCATGGCGAATTTGCTGACTGTGCCTATCATGTCAGAAAGAATGCTGAACATGTATTTATACCGCTTGACGCTCTTGTCGCTGATGCGCCCGTTGACCATCATCACCGGTATTTTATACTTGCGGGTCGCCTTGAGAAAATTGGGCCACAATTCTGTTTCCACGGGCAGAAATACGCGCGGGCGTATCTTTTTTATCATCATCTCCGGCAGCCAGGGCAGGTCGAGCGGGAAATAAATTATGCTGTCTGCATTTTTGATGATGCGGTTTGCCATCGTGTAGCCCGTATTCGTAACTACTGAAACCAATATCGGCGTATTGGGAAATTCCTTGCGGAACTCTTTGATTATCGGACTGGTGGCGACTATCTCGCCGACGGAAGAAGCGTGAATCCAGATGCAGTTCTTGCCCGCCACCTTATCCAAGGCATGGCGCGGCAGAAAGCCGAGACTCTGCACCATTCTCCCCCAAAAGCCCTTTTCACGGATTATCCGCACTATAAAATAGGGAATCAGCAGTATAACAAGCAATGTAGCTACGATATTGTATAAAATCTGCATACACTTCACCTATTTTGCTTTCTTATCACTAAATTGTATGTTATACAGATGGCTGTACAAGCCGCCGGTCTTCATCAATTCCTGATGAGTGCCGTATTCCTGCACCCTGCCGCCGTCGAGCACTATTATCTTGTCCGCGCCGACGATAGTCGACAATCTGTGCGCGATGACGAACGAGGTACGGCCCACCATCAATTTGTCGAGTGCTTCCTGCACTATTTCTTCACTTTCCGTATCGAGTGCTGAAGTTGCTTCATCGAGTATCAAAATGCGCGGGTTTTTCAAGATAGCGCGCGCTATGGCAATGCGCTGACGCTGGCCGCCGGAGAGCATTATGCCTCTTTCGCCGATCTTCGTTTCATAGCCGTCAGTCAGCTGTATTATGAAATTGTGAGCATTGGCAGCTTTTGCCGCTTCAATCACTTCTTCATCCGTAGCATCGAGCCTGCCGTAGCGGATGTTGTCCATAACTGAGCCGCTGAACAGCATTGTCTCCTGAGGCACTATGCCGATCTGTTCGCGCAGAGAGCGGATTTTCACATCTCTGATGTCGATGCCGTCTATCTTGATAGCACCTTCAGTTACATCGTAAAAGCGGGGAATCAGATTGGCTATAGTGGATTTGCCTGCGCCGCTGGGACCGACAAAGGCTACTACCTGGCCGGGTTCTGCCGTCAAATTGAGGTCGTGCAGCACGTCCACGCCCGGCTTGTAGGCAAATGACACGTGTTCAAACGTTACCTGACCTGCTATCTTAGGCATATCGACTGCATTCGGCTTGTCTTTAAGCTCTTCCTTCGTATCGAGCACGGCAAACACGCGGTCGGCAGCTGCCATAGCTTTGTTTATCGTGCCGTAGACGCGGCTGATGCGCTTAACGGGGTTGGCGAGGTTCACGGCATACGTAAGGAATGCTACGAGCGAACCTGCCGTCAAGGCACCGTTTACCACCTGATAGCCGCCGAACCAGAGGATTACCGACACGATTACGGCGGCGAGAAATTCCACCGTAGGTGTCAAAAGAGAAGTCAGCTGCACGCTCTTCATATTCGCTTTGAAGTTCAGATTGTTCTGGTCCTGAAAGCGTTCTATTTCATAATCTTCACGCGCAAACGATTTTACGACGCGCACGCCTGAAATGCGTTCCTGCAAGAGCGAAGTTATATCGGCTGTGCGCTCCTGAATCAAGGCACCGCTGACTTTTATCTTGCGGCCGAATATCTTCATCGCCTGACCGATAAGCGGCACGACGATCAGCGTAACGAGGCTGAGCTTCCAGTCCAGATAGAACATCAGCGCGAGCGAGCCGACCAGTATCGCCGATTCCGTAACCAATTCGATCAAGCTGTCGACGAGTGCCGCCTGCAGTGCCGCCACATCATTGGTGATGTAGCTCATTATGGTGCCGGTCTGTTTCTTCTCATAATACGACAGCTGGAGCTTCTGAAACTGCACGTAGAGCTTTTCTCTGACATCGATTATGACGCGCTGAGCAATATACGATACCAGATACGACTGCCCGTAGAAGAATACGCCGCGGATTAAAAATACGACGACAATGCCGATAGCGATGACGTTGAGCAGCAGCATATCCTTTTCCATCAGCACTTTATCGATCATATCGCGGATTATCCAAGGCACGTACAGATTGGCCGCTGCCGACATAACGATGCAGACTATGGCAAGCCCCAGTGCCTTCCAATATGGCTTTATAAATAAAATCAGTCTTTTATAGTCCTTCATCTCATCTATCCTTAATTTTGAATTTATCTGCCGTCTGCAAAATCAATTTCGCCGTCCGCTCTGCCACTCCGGGCGAGCCGAGCTTTCCCTTTATCTCAGCAAGCTCAGCCTTCACAGCCTGCGCCGTCTTCGTGCCCTTGAACAGCTCTTCAGCCCGCTTGGCTATGGCATCGGCATTGACTTCATCCTGCAGCAGCTCAGGCAGCACGGCTTTCCCTGCCAGAATATTGGGCAGGCTGAAAAATTCCACATGGACGAATAATTTCGCTATGCGGTAAGTAAATGATGACATCTTATAGAGCACGACGGATGGCAGATTCATGAGAGCTGCCTCCAGCGTTACCGTTCCTGACGTGGCTATGGCAAAATCACAGCAGTTCATCAGATCATACGTCTTGCCGCGGCAGATTTTTACCAGTGCTCCTGAAGCGTTGATTCGGCGCATTATATCATCTTCATCCAGCCCCGGTGCCACCGGCAGATAAAAGCGTGCCTGCGGATGGCTGCTGCTTATGAGGACGGCCGCCTCTAGCATCGGGTCGAGCATCTTGTCTATTTCCTGTCTGCGGCTGCCCGGCAGCAGCATTATATTGTCGTTGTCCGGCTTAATGCCGAAATACCTGTACGCATCTGCTTTATCCATCGAAGCGTGCACATTGTCCAAGAGAGGATTGCCCACGAACGAGATATTAGCTCCTGCCTGCTCGTACACCTTCGTTTCAAACGGGAAGATGGCGACTATCTTGTCAGCGACGGCAGCGGCTTTGACCGCCCTGCCCTTGCGCCATGCCCAGGCAGAAGGCGGTATATACGAGAATACCGGTATGTGCAATTTTTTAGCTTCAGCAGCGAGCCGCCAGTTGAAATCAGGATAGTCGATTATCACCAGCAGGTCCGGGCGTTCGCGCTTCATCTCCTCGACGAGCGCAGCTTTGAGCTTAAACATCCGGCGCAGGTTGATCAGCACTTCCCAAAATCCCATGACGCTGTAATCGAGCATATTGCGCACGAGATGCACCCCGGCAGAGCGCATCTGCGGGCCGCCGAAGCCGAACAGCTTCACATTAGGCGACAATTCTTTTAAGGCACGCGCGAGGTTTGCTCCGTGCATATCCCCGGAAGTTTCTCCGGCTGAAAACATGATTTTCATGCGCTTTTCCCACCTTTCTGCCTGTCAATTCATCAGGCTGTATCAAGCAGAAAAAGACGCGAAGGATACCGTTAAAAATATCCGCCGCGCCTCACAGCTCTTTTTACATCGCCGCAATAGTTATACCGTGTTCATCTGCCAGTGCCAGAGCTTTTTCCCTGTCGACGATCAGCGTCCTGCCTGCTTCAATCACGAGTGCAGACGCTTTGACCTTGATCATGGACTCAATCGTCTTGGAACCGATAGCCGGAACATCAAAGCGATTGTCCTGCGCCGGCTTTGCTACTTTTGCCACGACTGCACCGCCGCGCGCCAGTTTTCCGCCGCGCAGAATGCAGGCATCAGTGCCTTCGATAGCTTCCAGAGCCATCACGGCTTTATTCTTGACGACTACCGTCTGTCCGATGTCCATGCCGCCGAGAGCCTTAGCCATTCTAAAGCCGAATTCCATATCTTCTTTTTCTGCATCCGTCGGCTGACGCTTCGTCAGTACACCCGGCTGCGGCATCAAAAACTTCACGAGCATCGTCTGGTCAAAAGTCTTTATGCCTTCTTTTGCAAGCTCGCCGACAAAGGCAAGCATCATGGTATCGTCGCTGCGGTCTTTGAGCGAAGCGAGCAGTGCCAGCATACGCGCATCCGGCATAGCATGTTCGCCGCTGAACAGCAGTTCTTTCGTAACCTTGCCGATCATCACGACCTCAGCAACGCCGTTTTCTTTTAAATAGTCTATGATGCTGCCGAGCTGTGCTACGTTGATAGCCTTATAATCAGTAGCAGCTTTCGCCAGATCTTCAGCTACGCCGTCCACGAGCCCTACAGCGTAGACATTCATGCCCATGCCGCGGGCAACTTTTGCAACTTCTACCGGCAGCCTGCCGACACCGGCTAATAAACCTATTGATTTCATCTAAAAATCCTCGCTTTATCTATTGCCTCACGATTTAGCTTCGTGGTTTTCTCTGCATATGCCGCGGTCTGCATCGCGCAAAAAGCGCAGGAAACATTCTACTTCCGGGCATAAATCGACTTCCTGCTCAATCACTTCTATAGCCTGAGCCAATTTTAGTCCTGAGCGGTACAGTATCCTATAGGCCTGTTTGATGGCACGGCGCGAAGCCAGCGATATGCCGGCGCGCGAAATGCCCACGCTGTTGAGACCGCAGACATTTGCCGGCCTGCCGTCAACGATGGTGTAAGGCACTACGTCCTGCACGAGCTTAGAAAAGCCGCCGACCATGGCATTGCGCCCTATTTTCACGAACTGATGCACACCGGCAAAGCCGCCAAGCACCACTCTATCTTCCACGATTACATGGCCTGCTATCGAGGCATTGTTCGCCATGACCACATGATTGCCGACGACGCAGTTATGCGCCACGTGCGTATAAGCCATCAGCAGGCAGTCATTGCCGATGCGCGTTTCTTCATCAACACCGCAGGCACGGTGAATTGTCGCAAATTCTCTGACTTTCGTCCTATCGCCGATCACGACAAAAGATTTTTCTCCTACAAATTTCAAATCCTGCGGCTCTGCTCCGATAGACGCGCCCGGAAAGATCACGCAGTCCTTGCCTATCTTCGTCCAACCTGTGATGACAGCATGCGGTTCAACTTTTGTACCGTCGCCTATTTCTACATTTTCACCGATGACGGCAAACGGTCCGATCTCTACGCCCTTGCCGATGCGCGCATTAGGATGAATCACCGCCGACGGATGTATTTTATTCTCTGCCCCCATTAATTTTCACTCCCTAAAATACCAACAGTTCATCTGACATACTCAGCAGGAAAAAGCCAAGTTCATAATCCGTTGGCTTTTTCTCATTTTTATCACATCAGCAGAAATCAGATATTTTCCTGCGGCTGCAGTGCAAAGGTAAAGTCGCCCTGTGCTACCAGCTGATCATCTACAAAGCCTTCGCAGTGAACCTTGCCGAATTCGCCGCGGATGCGCACGATTTCAGATTTCATCACCAGCTGATCGCCCGGCACTACCGGCTTTTTGAACTTGACATTGTCCATGCCGCCGAAATAAGCCAGCTTGCCGCGGTTTTCCTGCGGGTATAGCAGAGCAAAGCCGCCTACCTGCGCCATTGCTTCCAGTATCAGCACGCCGGGCATGATGGGATGACCGGGAAAATGGCCTCTGAACTGATCTTCATTTATAGAAATATTCTTGATGCCGACTGCGTATTTCATCGGGTCCAGCTCAATGATGCGGTCGATCAGCAAAAACGGCGGACGGTGCGGCAGAACTTTTTCAATTTCAGTAATATCAAATTTCATGGTGTACAACCTCTTTCCCGATTCAAATAAAATCTGCAAGAATCTTCTTGGCTAATTTAGTGTTGAGCTCATGACCGGACTTCACCGCTATGACATGTGCCTTGAGCCTGCCTGCCAAGCGCAGGTCGCCTATCAGATCCAGTATTTTGTGGCGCACCAGCTCATCTTCAAAACGCAGTTTATTCATCCAGCCTTCATCATTGTAGACGATGACATTTTCCAGATTGCCGCCGAGCCCCAGCCCCATGCTGCGCAGTGCCTGCACTTCTTTTTCATAGGCTATGGTGCGCGCCGGAGCTATATCACGCCTGTACGAGTCGATGTCGAATACGAAATCGCGGTACTGTGTGCCGATCAAAGGATGCGGATTCAGCGATGTAAAGCTTATGCGGAAACCGTCGTAAGGCACGACGAGCACGAAGCGTTCCTTATCGTCGATGCGGTAAACTTTGTCGATGACTACTTCACGGCGCAAAGCATCCTGTTCACAGCAGCCTGCCGATTCCAGCAGCTGCAGAAAATCCTTCGACGAGCCGTCCATCACCGGCGGTTCTTCGCTGTTCAGCTCTACATAGCAGTTATCTATATCACTGGCAAAAAACGCCGACATCAGATGCTCTATCGTAAAAAACTTGATATCGCCGCTGCTGATAGTAGTGGCTCTGAGCGTTGATGTTACATTGCTAGCCACAGCCTGTACCTGCGGTCTGCCAGGCAAATCCGTTCTAATAAATACAATGCCTGTATCTACCGGAGCAGGACGCAGCTTCATCTTAACTTCTTTGCCGGAATGAAGTCCTATTCCTACGTGTGAAACTTCTGCGGCAATAGTTTTCTGCTTGCTCATTTTGTCCTCCTAAAATTTATATATATTATTTTACAAGACATCTATCATT
>CATYZV010000001.1 GCA_958415865.1 uncultured Selenomonadaceae bacterium | reverse complement strand
GTATTATATCCTGTAATTTTAAGAGATTATATAAAGAAACACAAGAATAGAGGTCTTATTATAGATGATTAGAGAACATCGCAACCGCGAAAAATTGATTAATTATTACAAGGCGTTTACTGAAGATGGTACTCTGGATGCCAACGTCCATCCATGGATAGCGGAATCGTGGCAAGAATCACGCTCGAACAATATTGACCCGAAAAAAATGCTGACAGGCTCTCATATATCTGCCGGCGACATGAAGCAGCTGCAGGCTAAACATACGGATGCCATTGAGTACTTGGATCATTTTATCGACAGTATTGTCGATTTTCTGCATGAATACGATTTATGTCTAACTCTGATGGATGCTAACTGCGTGATTTTAAAACGCTATGCCAATCCTACTTCTAAAATAGTGAGCCATATGGAAGGTGAATCGCTCGCTCTAAAGGACGTTGGTACTTTGAGCTGCAACATCGTACAGCAGCGCAAAGCTCCCTTTTGGATATTCGGTCCGGAAATGTGGCTGAAGGAATTCCATGATACGAATGCCGGTGCAGTGCCTATCATGGTAAACGGTGAACTTTCTTATATCGTATCGCTGACGGTATTGCAGTACGATAAATTGCCTCAGGATGTAGCATTGGCATTGTTGTTCACATTAAAAACAGCTCTGGAGCTCAACATCAAGCAGTCGATGAGTATCAAGGCTCAAAAGGTCATCTTGGATGCAGCTCCGTTTGCGGTATATCATATCATGCCGGAGGATAAGATTGTCTATGCTAACCGCATGGGAAAAGAACGTCTGTCAGCTATCAATGCCATCGACGAAAATGACAAGACTGCTCATTTAAAAGACATTGTGCTCAATTATACACATACGCCGATTTACGACGGCTTTCAAGGTATATCCTGCTACAACCGCGAAACGACTTGGATCACAGCCAATAAAACGTATGAAGATATAAATACTGTTGTGCCTCTTAAAAGTTCTCCCGATGACGATGAGGTACAGAGCGTCGTTACTGTATCGATGCCGATTGAAGATCTGCGCACGCTGGTAGCACACGCTTCCGGCTATACGGCAAAGTACAGCCTCAGCTCTATGGTCGGCGAAAGCAAGCCGTTCATTCAGATGAAAGAACGAGCATACCGCGTGGCACGCAATAAAAATCATGTGCTGCTGCAGGGCGAAGGCGGCACCGGCAAGCAGCGTCTGGCACATGGCATTCATATGGCCAGCATGCGCATGGCAGGTCCGCTCATCTCCATAAACTGCGCTGATTCCACACCTGAATTGCTTGAACAGGATTTATTCGGTGCTGCTACAGAGCCTGATGTGAGCCATCCCGGCAAATTGGAACTTGCCAGCAAGGGTACTTTATTCATTGACGAAATTGAAAAAATGCCTGCCAGTGTAGCAAGAATGTTAGCTCAGACTTTGTTTGAAAAAAAATCTCACCGCATCGGTGAAAGCTTGGAAAGAAGCATCAATGTGCGCATCATAGCCGCAACTGATGCCAACCTGCGCCGCCTGACTGAAAAGGGACAGTTCGATGAAAAACTGTTCAACATCATTTCACGCAGCATCATCCGCGTGCCGTCCCTGCGTTCGCGCCGTGATGATATACCTCTTTTGTCGAAAAATATCGTCGAAGAATTATCGCGCCAGCATCAGATGGAAACGAAGCTCCTACTGCCTGAAACGATGGAACTGCTGCGCAATTACGACTGGCCCGGCAATATCAAGCAGCTGCAAAGTGTCTTAGAATACTCTTTCTTCAATACACCCGGAAAAGAAATACGCCCTGTAGATATCAACCTTATGGGCAATGTAAAGCCTGACAACAAATGGAAGACCGATAAGGAAATCTTTCTCAAAGCGTGGAAAGCAGCCGGCGGCAACATCAGCCGCTTGTCCAACCTGCTAAGCGTCAGCCGCGTTACATTGTACCGCTACATCAAAAAATACGGCTTGGAAAAATAATATATAAACAGCAAAACCCTCAGCAAAACAATGCTGAGGGTTTTTAATTTTTCTATGGCAGAACAATCACTTCAAAATGAATTTATCGAAAGCATATGCTATGCCGTCATCATCGCAGTCTTTCGTTATGAACTGCGCTATATTTTTCACTTCATCAATGGCATTGTCCATCGCAACGCCGACACCGGCATATTCAATCATGCTGAGGTCGTTGTCTCCGTCGCCCAGCGTCATGATTTCATTTTGCTTTATGCCTAGATATTCAGCCAGCTTTGCCACGCCTACAGCCTTAGTGATGCCCGGCGGCGTTATGTCCATGCTATGGCCTGTGTTTTGCTGCAGCCCGATGCTTTCCTTGAAGCGGCTGGCTATCTGTTCGTAGACAGGACGAATGTTGTGTTCGTAATCGCATACCACAAGCTGCGTAACATTATGGATATACTTTGCAAAATCATCGCCTACAGGCTGAATATCCAGTCCTTTAGTCGTGCCGTACGCCGGGAACATATCCATATCGAGATAGCGTACATATATAGAATCGCCGATGTACCAGCGCAGATACCAATTATTATCATAGCACATCTCAATAAGCTTCTTTACCGTATCAGAAGGAAAATGAGCTTCAAATATTGGCTTGCTGCCGTCAAGCGGCTGAACTACGCTTCCGTTGCAGGAGATGATCGGGCAGTTCAGGTTGAGCTGCCTTGCAAAATAAGCAGATGAACCGGGCATTCTGCCGGTGGCTATAGTAACGTACACGCCGTTTTCTATAGCTTCTTTTATAGCGCGGCGATTGCCCTCTGAAACAAGCTTATCCCGATTGAGCAGCGTGCCGTCCATATCCATGGCTGCTAATTTTATTGTCATAAAAGGTCATTCCCCTTCTTTCGTGTCGTTCAAATTCCAGATCAATGAGCAATTTGCCCTAGCGAGAGCTTTTATTATCGACTTTGGCGGCATCTTCGTCGTAAGCACCATATCCACTTCACTGAAATCAGCAAATTTTATCGTTGGCTGTAATAAAAACTTAGCCGAATCAGCCAGCACACAGACGACAGAGGCATTTTTTGCCGCAGCTCGCTTCAACGCTACATCTTCGCTGTCAAAAGTATAAAAACCATCTTCTGTTATACTGGATGTGCCGAAAAAAGCGATGTCAAAATGAACATTATCCAGCATAGCCTGCGCTTCGCCGCCGTAAATATAATTGTGCACAACATTTAGCCTGCCGCCGAGAATATGCAGATCGATTTGCTTTTTATCCTCCAGCTGCTCAATGATATCTATAGAATTGCTGTAAACAGTAGATTTTTCCTTAATGTATTTGCAGATATACCGCACGGTCGTCGATGAATCGAAATAGCAGGCAGCATTCTTCTTGATGTACGTAGCTGCCAGCCTGCCCAGCTGTGCTTTTCTGCTCAGCTGAATTTCAGCTCTTTCCTTGTAGCCTCGCCTGAGCTGTACAGTCGGCAGAGTAATGCCGCCGTACGTCCTCAATGCTACGCCCTCATTGACAAGGCATATGATATCACGCCTTGCCGTATCTCGGGAAACCTTAAAAGCTTCCATTATTTCCTGTTTGGATAGGCTCTTTTTTTGGCGCAGTAGATTGAGTATTTGGTAGAGACGCTCTTCTTGATACATATAATCACCACTTCAACTTAATTTTAAGCAAGTATAAGCAGTTTGTCAATAAAACAAAAGAGCAAAATAAACTGCTACCCATGATATAATGATATCAGTTTATTTATTCCATAAAGGAGATGATACCATGATAAAAATACTATTCATCTGCCACGGCAATATTTGCAGATCGCCGATGGCTGAGTTTGTTATGAAGGATTTAGTGCGCAAAGCCGGGCTGTCAGATGAATTCGTCATCAGGTCAGCGGCAACCAGCCGCGAGGAAATCGGCTGTGATACGCATTACGGAACTAAGGCTGTACTAAAAGAGCATGGTATTCCATTTGCGAAACGCCGCGCTGTTCAAGTGGTGCGGGAGGATTATACGGCGTATGATTATCTTATTGTAATGGATGATAATAATCTGTACAATCTGCGCTTTATCATCGGTGAGGATATTGCTCATAAGGTCAACAAGCTGCTGAGTTTTTGCAACATGAAGCGCGATGTGGCTGATCCTTGGTATACGGGTGATTTCAATACTACTTATAGAGATGTAGATATGGGCTGCCGTGCTTTGCTTAAGAGTATTATTGCAAAATACAATTTGCGTGGATAACAGCTGATATTATGAAAAAAACTGCACGGTGATAAATTGCCGTGCAGTTTTTTATTTGATTCTAATTCTATTATTTGATTTTGATGCCTTTTGTTTCGGGAACGGTGAGCAGCATAAAGATCAATGCTATGGGATAGATGATGAACACGAGGCTCATTGCACCGATGAGGCTGCCGCCTGTTGCAAGATAGCCTATTATGGCGGGGCCGAAGCCTGCTAGGCCTCTGCCAGTGCCGAAGATGAGATTTTCAGCAGTAGAGCGAGCTTCTGAGGGGTAGTTTTCAGCGATGACAGCACCGTAGCCGCCCATCATGCCGTTTACGGTGAAGCCTAAGAGGAAGCTGCCCCAAAGCAGTGCTTCTTGGCTGGTGAAGCAGAAGAAGTAAATTATGCAGTAGATAGTGCCGAACACGTACCACAGCGTGAATGTTTTCTTTCTGCCGATTTTATCTGCCAAAATGCCGAATAAAGTTATGCCGATGATCATGCCGGCGATGGAGATGATCATCCAGCCGCTTGTCTTAGCTAATGTATAGCCGTATTTCTGTGCTAAGATAGTCGGCATCCAGCTGAAAATAGCGTAGTAGCCGAAGTTCTGCACGAGGCACATGACGGTGAGGCCGATGGTGGCTTTTGTCGTTTTGCTGTCGGTGAACAGTTTTTTCAGCGGCATGCCGGTGAGGGTGAAGTATTCTTTTTCTTCATCAGCAGACAGCTGACCTGCATTTTTCTTTGCCGCGAGTTCCTGTTCACGTTCTTTGCGCTTTTTCCATAGAATCGGTTCTTTGAGGTGCATTCGCACGTAAATTGCGATCAGTGCAGGAATGAGGCCTACGAGGAATACTGCTCTCCAGCCAAATGTAGGCACGATGAGAGCCGGCACTACAGCTGCCAGCAAAACGCCGCCCTGCCAGCCGAGAGCAACCCAAGAAGTAGCTCTGGCACGCATTTTCGGTGCCCACGTTTCAACTACGATCGCCATGCCGATGCCGAATTCACCGCCGATACCGATGCCGATGATAAAGCGCAGCAGCATAAAGATGTAGTAGTCGCTGACGAAGTACAAAAGACCTGTGCCGACAGCGTAGAGGATAATTGATAAGGATAATGTCCTAGTGCGGCCGTATTTGTCTGCCAGATAGCCGAAGATATACGAGCCTACCCACATGCCGATGGTAGTGGCAAGCGTCAGGTTGCCTGCTTCAGCAGTTGTCAGCCCTAGATCCTTAATAATGAATACGAGTACGAAGGATAATAAAAACACATCCAGGCCTTCAGAGGCGTAGCCGAGTACAGAGGCGATAAGGGTCTTTATATGATGTCCTTCTTCGCCTTCAATATGGTTTTTTTCATCTGCCATTAAGAAAATCACTCCTTAAAGATAACAATGAGATTTTATTATATCTATGATATTATAGTATATTTTACCGCGGTTTTACAAACAAAAAGACGTATGAGGTGCAGATTGCTTCTGCACTTCATACGCCTAGTCAGTTTTAATTTATTTAGCAGCGATGACTTCTACTTCAATCAATGCGCCTTTGGGCAGACGGCTGATTTCCACGCAGGAACGTGCCGGATACGGCTGTTTGAAATACGTAGCATAGATTTCATTTACTTTGGCAAAGTCGTCGACGTTGGTGATGAACACTGTCGTCTTTACGACGTTTTCCCATTTTGCTCCGGAAGCAGCGATGACTGCCTGTGCATTTTTAAGAGCCTGATGCGTCTGTGCTTCGATGCCTTCAGCGAGTTTGCCTGTAGCAGGGTCAAGTGCGATCTGGCCGGATGCAAATACGAGGCTGCCGAGTTCAACAGCCTGTGAGTAAGGACCGACAGCTGCCGGTGCGTTATTAGTCTGAATTACTTTCATTAAAGGATACCTCCTACTGATTAATCTATTTCCTATTGTATCACATTGATATATATTTGAAAGAAGTTTTGCTAAAAAATCTGCCTTCACTTTGATTTTTTGCTATAATATGGAAAGCGGCAGACTAAAGTAATTTGAATAATATTCCGCTAGAAAGGCAGTTATGACTCCTAACAGCAATAAGCCAAAAGGCCGCAGAGTGTATAAGCGGCGCGATATAACTAACAATATACTATGGATGTTCATCGTCATCGCCGGAATGTTTCTTGTGATTTTAGGCAGATACGGCTGGGTACAGCTGGCAGACGGGGACAAGATGCTCAAGATGTTGGAAGGGCAGGTTGAAGAATCCGTCGTGCTGCACGTACCGCGCGGCACTATCTACGACTCTGAGATGAAGGAACTTGCTATCAGCAATATGACCAGCTCCTTATTCCTCGATCCTAATAATACGAAAGATCCGGAAAGCTTGGCCTCCGACCTATCGCCTATCATCGGCGTACCCAAGCAGGAAATACTCGATAAAATAGCAGACGGCGGCGGTTTTCAATGGATAAAGCGGCAGATGGAGCCGGAGATGACTAAAGCCGTAAAAGATTTAATTAAGCAGAAGCCGGATTATGGTGCCTGCATCGGCTTTCGGCAGGAAAGCAAGCGTTATTATCCTAATGATATGCTCGCAGCCAACGTCATCGGCTTCGTCGGTACGGATGACAAAGGGCTGGACGGCATTGAACAGCAGTTTGACAGCATGATTAAAGGCGAAGCGCAGGAATCTCTTATCTTCACGGACAACAGGGCACGCCCTATACTCGATTCCGTATTTTGGAAGAATTCGCCGGTCGATGCCAACTGCAAAAACATTCAGCTGACGATAAACGCTCAATATCAATTCATTGTCGAGAAAGCATTGGAAAAAGCATTGGCAGAACACGGTGCCGAATCTGTAACAGCGATCGTCATGGACCCCAGAAATGGCGATATATTGGCGATGGCTTCACGCCCGTCCTACGATCCCAATGACTTTTCAAAATACAATCCGGAGCTTTGGAAAAACAGAGCCGTCTCGGATATATACGAACCGGGTTCCACCTTTAAGTCGATCACAGCAGCAGCAGGCTTTCAGGAAAAATTGGTCAAGCCTACGGATACCTTCGTCGATCCCGGTACTATTGAAGTATCCGGCCGCACAATACAGAACTGGAATGAAGGCAGCTTCGGCACGGTTACATTCCTCGATGTAGTCAAAAAATCGATCAACACAGGCTTTGCCGAACTCGGCTTAAAGCTCGGCGGCGACAAGCTGATGGCTTATGCCCGCAAATTCGGATTCGGCGAACGCACCGGCATAGAGCTGCCGGGCGAGGAATCGGGTATTTTGTTCGACCCTAAAGACATGGTTGCCTCTGATGTGGCAACGAGCGCAATCGGACAGAGCATCGCGGTAACACCTCTGCAAATGGTAACTGCAATGTCGGCAATCGCCAACGACGGTGTATTGCTGAAGCCGCATATCATCAAGGCCATTTACAATGCTGACGGCAGTGTCTACCAGCAGACTCAGCGCGAAGAAGTGCGCCGCTGCATCGACTCTGATGTGGACAAGACCTTGAAATCCGTGCTGGAACAGGTCGTATCGACCGGCGGCGGCTCTAAAGCCTCTATTGAAGGCTACAGTATCGCAGGCAAGACAGGCACGGCACAGAAGATAGATATGGTCAACGGCGGCTATATGCCGGGCCATTACATCGCCTCCTTCTGCGGCTTCGGACCGGTAGAATCACCTCAGTTTACCGTCCTGATCATCATCAACGACCCAGCAGGCGGCGAATACTACGGCGGCCAGATAGCAGCACCGATAGCCCACGATATCTTTTTGCAGCTGTTCCGCTACGCCAATATCAAGCCGATCAACGGCAATCAGGCACTACTGGACGAGCTGCACAAAGGACAGGAAAATCAGGCAGCACAAACGGCTCAGCAGTAAACGCTGTCTCCATGCTTTACTATCGGCATAACTACTTTTATTTTTCGTGATTCTGTTGTAAAATTAAAAAGCATAAACTATTAAAGGCAGGTTGAAATAATGTTAGATATAAAATTCGTCAGAGATAACCCGGAACTCGTCCTGGAAAATCTGCGCAAGCGTCATAATCCGATGAACCTTGACCGCTTCATGGAACTGGAAAAACAGCGCCGCGACATCATCGCACAGACTGAAGCTCTCAAAAGTGAAAAGAATGCTGTTTCCAAGAAAATCAGCGAAATGAAGAAACGCAAAGAAAACGCCGATGGAGTCATTGCCGAAATGCGCCAGACAGGCGAACGCATATCCAAGCTCGATGCTCAGCTGCGCCAAGTACAGGAAGAACTGCATGATATCCTGCTGCGCATCCCCAATATGTGCGATCCGTCCGTGCCCGAAGGCAAAGACGACAGCGACAATCCCGAAGTGCGCCGCTGGGGCGAACCGAGAAAATTCGACTTTACACCCAAGCCCCATTGGGACCTAGGCGCAGAACTCGACATTCTCGACCCTGAACGCGCTGCCAAAGTAACCGGCACACGCTTCACTTTCTACAAAGGCCTCGGAGCACGCCTGGAACGCGCTCTAATCAACTTCATGATGGATCTGCACACCCAGAAACAAGGCTATACCGAAATGCTCGCTCCGTTCATCGCCAATAAAGACAGCATGACCGGCACCGGCCAGCTGCCCAAATTCGCCGACGATATGTTCAAGCTCGAAGGCCTTGACTATTATCTCGTACCCACCGGCGAAGTACCCGCCACCAACTACCACCGCGATGAAATTCTCGACGGCAGCAAACTGCCCGAATACTACAGCGTATACACCGCATGTTTCCGCGGCGAAGCAGGCAGCGCAGGCCGCGATACCCGCGGGCTCATCCGCCAGCATCAGTTCAACAAAGTAGAAATGATCAAATTCGTCAAACCCGAAACCTCCTTTGACGAATTAGAAAAAATGACTCACGACGCAGAAGAAGTACTCCAGCTGCTGGAAATACCATACCATGTCGTAAAACTCTGCACCGGCGACATCGGCTTCACCGCTGCCATGACCTACGATATCGAAGTATGGCTCCCCAGCCAGAACATGTACCGCGAAATCTCCTCCTGCTCCAACGTATGCGACTATCAGGCACGCCGCGCCAACATAAAATTCCGCCGCACTCCCGGTGCCAAACCTGAATTCGTACACACACTCAATGGCTCCGGCCTTGCCGTAGGACGCACCGTAGCAGCAGTCCTCGAAAATTACCAGCAGGAAGACGGCTCCGTTATAATTCCGAAAGCACTCCGTCCTTACATGGGTGTAGACGTTATCAAAAAACCGGAATAAACCATATCATTTTCATAATTAGCAAAAACATATTTGGCATACTAAAAAACGATGCTTATCCGCAAAAGATAAGCATCGTTTTTTCTACTCTATATCAATTTGTAACAGCAAAGATATCTTTGACAATCCGTTCCAGCACCTGAGCACGATGCGCAAAGATACGCACAGCTATATCGCCCTGTGCTAATTCTGTAACATCACCTTCAGCATCGGGCTGCTGATTTAGCAGCTGATGCACAGTTTCTTTTTTTGCTGCTATATCATCTCGCACTGAGACAAATACATTCGCTTGATGGGTGTAGCCTTCGTACATGCCTATGCCCGCCATTTCAAACATTGCCGGGTCATAGCGCGTATTATCACGGTAGATGAGCTTATCGCCTCGATAGATATTCACTAGATTGTGGTAAAATCTATAAGCGAACTGTTCGCCGCGTATATATCTGCCGCAGGAGAAAATTTCGCTTAGCTCAAAACGTGCTGTGCTGTCAGCTAGATGTATCTCCATGCTGTTGGCAAAAGCTGAATCAGCAAATGGTATTGTCGGCTGAGGATTGAAGCAGAACGAGGCTCCTGATTCTACATGAACAACTGTATCTCGCTTGGCACAACCGGATTTCATCTGGTGGATCTTGTCGTAAGACTGCGATGTGAATTCCAGGTCTGCTCCGCTTTTAACCGTGAAGTCAAAATGCTGGCGGTCGCCTTCCATGATACCTGCTGAGGCGGCCAGCAGCATCACTGTGATAGCACCGTTTGGTTTTACAAAAGGTTTCATAATCTTGTACGGAGCTGTAAAAAATACATCTTCCAATATTGTTCTGTTATTTTTAACTGCTGCCGTCAATCTCAGCTCAGATACTCTGCCGAACTGATTTGCACCTGCTTTTTCCATCACATGCCCTCTAGCAGAACATTGCTTTTAATCCAGTTCACCACATCGTCGACGTGTTCGCCGGAGCGGATATTGGTGAACATAAACGGACGATTGCCTCGCATTTTCTTGGAATCGCGTTCCATTACTTCCAGACTTGCACCGACATAAGGAGCCAAGTCTATTTTATTTATGACCAAAAGGTCAGAGCGCGTGATGCCGGGGCCGCCTTTGCGCGGTATTTTGTCGCCTTCTGATACGTCGATGACGAAGATCGTAGCATCTACAAGCTCCGGAGAAAAAGTAGCAGATAGATTATCTCCGCCGCTTTCGATGAACATCAGCTGAATATCAGGAAATTTCTCCATCATTTCATCGACTGCTTCCAAATTCATCGAAGCATCTTCGCGGATAGCTGTATGCGGGCATCCGCCCGTTTCTACGCCGATGATGCGTTCGCGCGGCAGTACGCTGTTCTTGGATAGAAATTCTGCATCTTCTTTCGTATATATATCATTGGTGATTACGCCAATGCTGTAATCCTTTGCCATCTTGCGCGTCAGAGCTTCGATCAGTGCCGTCTTGCCCGAACCGACAGGACCTGCCACGCCTATTCTTACGTATGACATTTTATCAGCTTCTTTCTACAATCAAATTCTATATATCATCAGCTCAAGCATAAAAATCAAAATCTCACGACATATACAGGCGTGAATAAAGGTATTCATGCTGTATGCTTCTAAGGTCAAAGCCCGGTGTTGAAGCGCAGAGCATTTCCTCACCTGCTGACTGCACGCGAGCCAATACCGTTTCAAACACGGGATATAGTGAAAACAGTATCTTCTGCCCATCAGACTGGCTCAGAGGTATGGTCTTAACACAGTTTGTAACCATCGCCGATGCCTGGGCATAGAGATAATTAGTCAGAGCATCTTCTCTTTTTATTGATGTACAGGCGCAGAAAGCTCCGTAAGCACAGGGATGACAGGTGGTCTTGCCCTGCCGCAGCTGTACGTACTGCTTGAAATGCTCTTTTTCATACGGCACATCCATATGCGTCAAAGTCTTAATAAAACGGCTGCCCAATTTCTTCGACGCTTCGCGAAGCTCTTTGGGTACGCGCGATGCGTCCATCATATCTTCCAGCTCATCTAATTTAGAAAGATTTTCCGTGCGTGTATAGTCAAAAGCCAAGCGCGCCGCCAGTAGATCTGTATAACAGAAATTGTACAAAAGACGCTTTTTAATATATTCCGCTGCACCATCTGCATCGGTGATTAAATTGCGCTGAATATACGTTTCCAGCCCATAGGAATGAGAATAAGCTCCGATGGGAAAAAGTGAGTCATTTATCTGCAAAAGCAGAAAATGACTCTTAAAATTATCAACAATATTATCTTTTATCATATATATTTTTCCATTAAAATTCGATCAATGGTGATGATTATGCACTGAAGCCGATATGCGCTTGTCGAAATCGAGCTGCTGCACCGCTTTTTCTGCATCTACTCCATGCAGCCTTTGCAGCATAGCCAGCATCGGTTCATTGTAAGGTGTGATAAAGGAAAACGCATCCTCGCCGTAAAACAGCGGTGCATGGCGGTTGCCTATCTCGTAACAAGCCTTAGGAACCATGAAAGCATGGTCAGGGCGCACTTTTATCACGATAACTTCACAGGGCGGAGTGTGCACAGCGATGATCAGCTTATCATCAGCATACAGTACATCGCCCTCGTAAAGTCCGCGGCTCAGCACATCATCGCCGAGGCGTATGCCTATTTCGCGGCCCTTGTCCGTCGTCTTTTTGTGGATGCGCTTGAAAGCCTCATGCCATTCTATATCGACGTATTCTATAGTCTTGCTGGCTGTATCAAAATCCTTCAGCCGACCCAATATTTTTTCACAAAGCATAATAAACCCCTTATCTTACCACTGGCCGATCAGCATCAAAAGACCCGGCAGCCATGCTGTAACAACGCCTTCAAATACCTGCAGCACCGGCGTGAATTTACCGAGCGGCTTATTGCAGATAACCTCTACAAAAGCGGTGCCCCACAAAATAGCCCATAAATACCAGATAGCAGCCCAGCGCCAGTCAGGTGTGATATTAAGTGCACTGCTGCCTATAACACCTTCAATAGTGCCGAATACTACGGCATTTACAGCTACAAAGGTGGAGAACCAGGCAAACGGTATAGGATTGAGTTTCCATATGGACATGAAAGCTACAAAAATGTAGGTAAAGCCGAACAACAGTCCCGTTCCGGCTGCGTAGTAATTGCCCATGACGAGACTCACAGCATTGATGAACAGCGACAATCCACCGGTTAAAATATTCATTACCGCCGTCGATCTGCCATCTACATTGTACAATGTACAAAGACCATTGTTTATAAGGACAATGCCGACGAATAATAAGCAAACACCTAGCATAGAATCTCCCCTTGCAATTTAAATTTTATCAGAATAAGTTGTAGAGCTGAGTCAGCGGCAGCTTATCAGCTGCTTTTGCCGTAATGTGTTCACCGTCAACGCGGACTTCATACGTTTCAGGATTTACCGTGATTTCCGGCGTCTTGTCGTTGAACTTCATATCCTTTTTGCCGATATCGCGGCAGCCCGATACGGGAACGACGGTTTTTTCCAAACCGTATTTATCTTTGACATCGTTTTCCATAGCAGCTTTCGATACAAAAGTCAGGCAAGATGCGTATTTTGCTTTGCCATGTGCTGCAAACATCGGACGATAGATGACAGGTTCACAGGTAGGTATCGAAGCATTAGCATCACCCATTTTAGAAGCGATAATCATGCCGCCCTTGATGATGATATCAGGCTTAATTCCGAAGAATGCGGGATTCCAGAGCACGAGATCTGCCCACTTGCCCTTTTCTACAGAGCCGACGTACTGCGATACACCGTGCGTAATAGCAGGATTGATAGTGTACTTGGAGATATAGCGTTTTACACGGAAATTATCATTTCCCTTGCCTTCATCTTCCGGCAGTGCGCCTCGTTCTCCTTTCATCTTGCTGGCAGTCTGCCAGGTGCGCGTTATGACTTCACCGACGCGGCCCATAGCCTGCGAGTCGGAACTCATCATGCTGAATACGCCCATATCGTGCAGTACGTCTTCAGCTGCAATCGTTTCCGGGCGGATACGCGAGTCAGCAAAGGCGACATCTTCAGGGATACGCTTGTCGAGATGATGGCAGACCATCAGCATATCGAGATGTTCATCGAGCGTATTCTTTGTATAAGGCATAGTCGGATTTGTCGAAGACGGCAGCACGTTCGGAGCACCGGCAGCGCGGATGATGTCGGGGGCATGGCCGCCGCCTGCACCTTCCGTATGGTAAGTGTGAATCGTGCGTCCGGCGATAGCAGCCAGAGTATCTTCCACGCAGCCGCCTTCGTTCAAAGTATCCGTATGGATAGCTACCTGCACATCGTAATCATCAGCAACATTCAGGCAGTGGTCGATAGCAGCAGGAGTAGAGCCCCAGTCTTCGTGCAGCTTCAAGCCCATTGCACCGGCTTTGATCTGTTCCACTAGTGCTTTTTCATCAGAGCAGTTGCCCTTGCCCAATAGCCCGATATTCATCGGATATTCTTCCGAGGCCTTGAGCATCATTTCCATATTCCACGGACCGGGTGTGCAGGTAGTAGCATTCGTGCCGTCAGCCGGGCCCGTACCGCCGCCGATCATCGTCGTAACACCGCTGTAAAGAGCACAGTCTATCTGCTGCGGCGAGATGAAATGGATGTGCGTATCGAGGCCGCCAGCTGTCAAGATCAGTCCTTCACCGGCAAGAGCTTCCGTCGATGCACCGACCGTCATGCCCGGCGTAACACCATCCATCACTGCCGGATTGCCTGCCTTGCCGATACCGGCAATTTTACCGTCTTTGATGCCGATATCTGCCTTGAAAATACCTGTGTAATCCACAACTAAACAGTTAGTGATTACTAAATCCAAATCGCCGTCCTTGCTCGTCGTCATTACCGACTGTCCCATGCCGTCGCGCAGCGTCTTGCCGCCGCCGAACTTGGCTTCATCACCGTAAGTCGTATAATCTTTTTCTACTTCTATGATCAAATCCGTATCAGCCAGGCGTACCTTATCACCCGTTGTCGGGCCGTACATCATAGCGTATTTATCACTAGATATCTTAAAGCTCATCGTCAGACCTCCTTATTTAATGAAACCTTTTTCTTTTGCCTTAAGCATAGAAGCCGCTTTTGTCGCTTCCGAGACCTGAGCACGCGTCAAGTCGTTTAAGCCAAACACCCGTTTAGTGCCGCCTATAGCTGTGAGCTGTACTTCTTTTTCTTCACCGGGTTCAAAACGGACCGATGTGCCGGAGGGGATATCCAAATGGAATCCATATGCTTTTTCTCTATCAAAAGAAAGGCAGCGATTCACTTCAAAGAAATGGTAATGCGAGCCGACCTGCACAGGACGGTCGCCGGTATTAGCAACTAATATTTTTATAGAAGGCTTACCTTCATTTAGTACAATATCTCTCTTAACGGGCATTATTTCCCCTATTTTCATCGTAACCCCTCCTTACTGTATCGGATTGTGGACTGTAACTAACTTGGTGCCGTCGGGGAAAGTAGCTTCCACCTGCACTTCTGTTACCATATCGGCTACACCGTCCATCACATCATCTATACTCAGCAGTTTCGTACCCAGCTGCATCAGTTCTGTAACACTCTTTCCGTCGCGTGCCAGTTCCATAAGCTCTGAACTTATATAAGCTACCGCTTCCGGATAATTCAGCTTAAGCCCCCTGGCTCTGCGTTCCTTGGCTAAATTACCGGCCATGTGAAGCATCAATTTCTCAATTTCCTTCTGATTCAATCGCATCGATCTGCTGCCTCCTCAATTATTAATTTTGTAATCAAAGATAAAAAAAACAGACTTCGACCCTGCTCATTACAGCAGACGCCTTTGTCTGTTTGCTAAAAATAATATACCACTACATTTATTCACTGTCAATAAACATCATATTCATATTTTTTACCTATAGATTATAAGATTGTCAATCTGGAGATTGCCAGCCTCTATCAGGATGCTGCCCGGACCATCCCGTCTGGGGCATAGTCAGCAACCTATACATATCTTCACTGGAAATTGAAAAATCATCTATATCGAGATTTCCCTTCATGCGCTCCAGGCTCGATGATTTTGGCAAAGGAACTGCTCCAAGCTGTTCAACATACTTTATACATATCTGTCCTTCGTTTTTATGGTATTTTGCCGCCAATTCTTTGATAAGAGGATCTTGCAGCACTCTGCCGCGCCCGATCGGACTCCATGCTTCAACGAATAAGCCGAATTCTTTGCAGAAATCTCTTGTCGCAGTCTGGCTGTATCCGGGGTGTATTTCCAGCTGATCCACCATCGGCATGACTTTGGCTTTACTCATGAGATTTAAAATATGGTGCGGCAGAAAATTGCTGACACCGATGGCTCTGATAAAACCGTCGTTATAAAGCTCTTCCATTGCCCGCCAGCTTTCTCTGTTGAGTTGCCGCCAATTATCACTCTCCAAATCTCCGGCAGGGTCTTTGGGCCAGTGAATCAAAAATAAATCCAAGTAATGCGTTTGCAGCTTGTGCATAGAGTCAAAAAAGGAATTCATCGTCTTTTTATAACCTAGTTCAGTCGGCCATACCTTACTGGTGATAAAGAAATCTCTCCTGTCTATACCGCTGTTGGCTATCACTTCGCCGACTTCTTCTTCATTGCCGTAAGCCGCAGCTGTGTCAAAATGACGATAACCCGCTTCAATAGCCATTTCAATTATCTTCTTGCCGCCTTCTAAAGCCTTGTACGTGCCAAAACCAATACCCGGCATGATCACTCCGTTAGAAAATTGTTTTAATCTCATGCTGAAAACCACCTTTCTATCTATAAGAATATTATGTTATTAATTATATCATAATCAAAATGATCTTTAAGCATTGCTATCTACATAAAAAAAGCAGACTGAAATTGTACAGTCTGCTTTGTAGATTATAACAGTATCATTTTATGGGATTTCTCTCCGGCATTCCTGCTTTGCGGGGATATACAGCCGGAGTCTTTTTTATCTTTGCAATGTAGATGACGGCTCTTTTATCCTCAAGACCGGGAAGTTTAACGGGCATTGCTTCTGCTATCTTCCCTCCTAATACTTTGACGGCTTTGTCTGCCTCTGTCATTTCTTCTTCATACTGCCTCCCTTTTAAGGCTATAAATGTGCCGCCGACTTTGACAAACGGCAGGCAGTATTCAGCGAGAATGGGCAGGCGTGCTACAGCTCTTGCCGATGCCAAGTCAAATTTCTCTCGGTACTTTTTCTGGCGTGCTGCTTCTTCGCTGCGGGCGTGGATAACTTCCACACCGTCTAAGTTTAACTTATCCACAACTAGCTGTAAAAATTTTACGCGCTTGTTGAGTGAATCGAGCAGTGTGAGCTTCAGCTCCGGATAATATATCTTGAGCGGCAAGCCGGGAAAGCCGGCTCCTGTGCCGACGTCGATGAGCGATGACCCCGGCTTGAACAGCTCCTGCTTAAAACAGCTGAGCGAGTCGATGATGTGCTTTACGGCTACGTCTTCAGGCGATGTAAGAGCCGTCAGATTGATTTTTTGATTCCATTCGACTAATAGCTCATAGTACGCATTAAAATCGCTTATTTGGCTTTCTGTGAGTTTTAAACCGTATTTTACAGCTGCATCTTGCAGTGCTTCAGTGAAGATCATGATCTTGCCTCCTGTCGGCGATGCTGTTCCAAATAGACTAGCAGCACGGAGATATCGGCAGGCGATACGCCGGAGATGCGGCTTGCCTGACCGATGGATATGGGGCGTATCTGGCTAAGCTTTTCTCTGGCTTCATTGCGCAGGCTGGATACGTCATTGTAATCAATATCTTCCGGCAGAATTTTGGCTTCTAGTTTTTCCATTCGCTCTACCTGTTCTAGCTGCTTTACGATATATCCTTCATAGATGATGGATATTTCCACCTGCTTTTTCACGTCGTCAGCCAGCTGCGGCAAATCGAGCAGGCGGCGCAGATCATCGTAGCTGACTTCTTTGCGCTTCAGCAGGTCTGCTGCCGTAACGGTGTTGCGAATTTCGCCAAAACCGCATTCATCGAGCTTGGCAAGCATTTCGCGGCTGGGATGGATTCGGATGCTGCGCAGATTGGCTATGGCTTCCGCTATAGCATCACGGCGGCGGCAGAATCGTTCATAACGCGCGTCGCTCACCAGGCCGATATCTCTGCCTTTTTGCGTCAGACGCAGATCGGCGTTATCCTGGCGCAGTAGCAGGCGGTATTCAGCACGTGAAGTCATGACTCGATACGGCTCCTGCGTGCCTTTTGTAACGAGATCATCGATCAGCACACCTATATAAGCATCGGAACGTTTTAAAATCAGCGGATCTTTTCCTTTTAATTTCATAGCAGCATTGATGCCGGCAATAAGACCCTGTGCTGCTGCTTCTTCATAGCCTGATGTGCCGTTCGTCTGTCCGGCGCAAAACAGACCGCTGATTTTCTTGAGTTCCAGCGATGGCTTGAGCTGCAAGGGATTTACACAGTCGTACTCGATGGCGTAGCCGGGGCGCATTATCTGGACGTGTTCCATGCCGGCTATTGTGCGCAGAAATTCCAGCTGTACGTCAATAGGCATACTCGTCGACATACCCTGTACATACATTTCTTCCGTATTTAAACCTTCCGGCTCGATGAACAGCTGATGACGCTTCTTATCCGGAAAGCGCACGATCTTCGTTTCAATAGAAGGACAGTAGCGCGGTCCTACACCTTCGATGATGCCGTTGGCCATCGGTGCGCGGTCTATATTATCCCTGATGATTTTATGTGTCTGTTCATTCGTGTAAGTGAGGTAGCACGGCACCTGCTCGCGCGTCTTGATATCGCTCATAAAAGAAAAATTGTGCACTTCATCGTCGCCCGGCTGAATTGTCATCTTGGAGAAATCGAGCGAACGGCGGTCGACACGCGCCGGCGTGCCGGTTTTAAAGCGCATCAATTCAACGCCTGCTTTTTTAAGACATTCGGACAATTTCACAGCGGCTCTTTGGCCGTTAGGCCCGCCGGCATACGTTTCTTCACCGATGATGATGCGGCCGCGCAGATATGTGCCTGAAGCCAGCACAATAGCTCTGCATTTATAAACTTCGCCGGTTTCCACAACTACACCTGATACAGCATTATCTTCAAATAAGATTTCATCGATCAAAATTTGCTTTACATCGAGATTTTCCTGCTGTTCACAGGTATGTTTCATCGTATATTGATACAGCTTTTTATCTGCCTGAGCGCGCAGCGTCTGCACAGCAGGTCCTTTTCCCGTGTTGAGCATGCGATACTGAATACACGTCTTATCCGCATTAATGCCCATTTCACCGCCGAGTGCATCGAGTTCGCGCACGAGATGGCCTTTAGCAGGACCGCCGACAGACGGATTGCAAGGCATCATAGCGATGTTATCAAGATTCAGTGTCGCCAACAATGTTTTAAAACCCAAACGCGCACCTGCCAACGCTGCTTCGACACCGGCATGACCCGCGCCGATGACGACTATATCGTATTCATCTGCAACAAACAAAATACTCTCCTCCATTCAATCTATTGCTTTTGTCATTTACCGATGCAGAACTGGCTGAATATCTGATCAATGATGTCTTCATTTACCGTATCACCTGTGATTTCGCCGAGCTTTTCCCAAGCTGAACGCACATCTATGACGATAAAATCTTCTGCCATGCCCATATCTATCGTATGCAGGCATTCTGCAAGATTATCCTTAGCATCTTCCAGTGCCTTTGCCTGCCTCACACTGCTGACAAAATTAGCCTCAGCCTGGTTTGCTGCCCCGCTATAAACACGGTTTACAATCTCATCTTCCAGCTGTTTTAGACCATTGCTGCTCATCGTAGAAATGCTGATGTATTTGAATTTACCGTCCAGCTGTGCCTGCAAGGACGATTTGTCCAGCTTCTGCGGCAGATCTTGTTTTGTCAGAAGAACTATCCCTTCTTTGCCCTTTAGAAGTTCAATTATTTCACCATCTTCAGCAGAAAGCCCTTTAGAACCGTCAAATAAAGCCAGGATTAAATCTGCTTTTTCAATATACGAAACCGATTTTTCTACGCCTATCTGTTCTACTTTATCTTCTGTATCACGAATGCCTGCCGTGTCGATAATACGTATGGGCACACCGCCTATATTGGCGTATTCTTCCAAGCTGTCGCGCGTTGTGCCGGGAATATCTGTAACAATAGCTCTATCCTCGCGCAGCAAAGCATTCAGAAGGCTGGACTTGCCGACATTGGGCTTGCCTATAATCGCCGTCATAAGACCGTCGCGCAGGATTCTGCCGGTCTTAAACGTGCTCAACATATCTTCTATGCGCATTTTAATAGCCGATATCTTCTTATAGGCATTTTCCTTGGCAATATCTTCGATATCATCTTCCGGAAAATCAATCGATGCTTCCAAATGAGCTATGATTTCCAAAATATCGTGGCGCATCTGCTTTATCTCCGATGATAATTTTCCCTGCAGATGACCTGCTGCCATGCGCAGCGAGGCATCGGTGCGAGCTTTGATTATGTCCATGACAGACTGCGCCTGCGATAAATCAAGCCTGCCGTTTAAAAACGCGCGTTTGGTAAACTCACCCGGCTCAGCCAGCCTGGCCCCGTATTTCAACGCAAGCTCCAGTATGCGCCGCACCACGAGCGAACCACCGTGGCTTTGAATCTCTACTACGTCTTCTCTCGTGTAGGAATTGGGAGCCCACATCGGTATGCACAATGCTTCATCTATGATACAGCCGTCTTCATCAATAATCTTGCCGAATACCACTTTATGCGATTCAAAATCAGCAGCGGTATGATTCTTATGCTTCTTGTTGCTCGCCTGAAACAGCTTATCCGCCACAGCTGCGGCATCAGGGCCGCTGATTCGAACAATGCCGATACCGCCTTCTCCCGGCGGCGTGGAAATCGCTGCTATCGTATCGTTTTCACTATTTACAAAGCTCAAAATATCCCTCCTCAGCAGAAATAAAAGGACTGCCCCAAAATAACAGATTGGAAACAGCCCTTTCACAGCTTGTATAATTCTTATTTAATTAACAGATCTTCATTTTTATTATGCTTGACATCCACGACGATGCGGCGGTGGGGTTCCACGCCATCACTGTAGGTGATGATGTCAGCATAACTTTGCAATGCCATGTGAATGATCTTGCGTTCATGGCGGTTCATCGGCTCTAAAACCACTTTTGTTCTGTAGCGGCGTGCCTTAGAAGCCAAACGCTGTGCCAGCTGATACAGCGTTTCTTCGCGGCGTTTGCGGTATCCTTCCACATCGAGAATAATCCGTACTCTAGCACCGGAAGCATTTTTATTAGCTGCCATATTCGTCAAATACTGCAGCGAATCAAGCGTCTGACCGTGTTTTCCGATCAACACACCGAGATTTTCACCGATCAAATCAAACTTATAGTTTATATCTTCCTCTATGCAGTTGATTTCTACTTTTTTGTGCATAGATTTAAATACAGACTGCAGGAAATCCTCTGCACGCTCCAGCGGTGTCAGCTCTCTTTCAGTAGCTTTTACCTTGGCATTACGCGTACCAAAAATGCCAAACAGCCCTTTTGACGGCTCTTCCAAAATCTCAAAAACAACTCTGTCTTCCGGCAGATTCAACTGAGTCAAAGCTGCTTGTTTTGCCTGCTCTATATCCCTTCCGGTTGCTTCCACGACTCTTGCCATAAATCTTATCCCTTCTTCGATGCCTTCTTGGACGGCTGCGGTATATCTTCATGACGATACATCCACCATTGCTGAATAATCTGCATCACATTATTGACAATCCAATAGATTACAAGGCCTGCAGCAAAATTCAAGCTGATCCAGCCGATGAACAGCGGCATTACATAGGACATGATCTTCATCTGCATCTGAGTCTGAGCAGAACCGGATTTAGATGTCGTCTGCTTCTGCACAATAAAAGTGCTGGCTGCCGACAAAATAGGCAGAATGTAAATCGGGTCCGGCTGAGATAGATCAGCTATCCAAAGGAAGGACGGATCTCCGCCGTAGTTGATGCTTTGCAGCGCATAGAACATAGCCATCAAAATAGGCATCTGCGCCAAAAGAGGCAGACAGCCCGCCATAGGATTTACGCCGGCTTCCTTGTAGAGCTTCTGCATTTCTACCTGCAAACGCTTAGGATCACCTTTGAATTTATCCTGCAAGGCTTTCATCTTAGGCTGCAGTTCCTGCATGCCCTTCATCGATTTTACCTGTTTTACCGTAAGCGGATACAGCAGTGTTTTGATGATTATAGTCAGCACTATTATAGCTACGCCATACGACTCAATTCCGGCTACGCTCAAAGCATCGTGGAATATACCCAAAATGAATTCCAAGAGATCAACGATCGGCTGAAATATCGAAGAAATGAATTCCAAGTCATCACATCCTAGTCTGTTATAATTGGTGAATTATCATAAAAAAATATCACAGAATCTATTTTACAGGATCGTACCCGCCTTTGTGGAAAGGATGACAGCGCAAAACGCGCTTTAACGCCATCCAGCCGCCGCGGCGGGCTCCGTATTTTTCAATAGCAGTCAAAGCGTACTCCGAACAAGTCGGAATATAGCGGCAGCAGGGCGGTTTTAGCGGCGAAATGAAATTGCGGTAAAATCTGATCAAAACGATCATCATACACTTCATCATTTTTTCTCACCGGCTTTTTTGTCCCCAGCCGCTTCTTTCAATATGCCCGCGCGCCTGCAAAGCGCACGAAACGATTTTTCCATAGATGCGCAGTCTGCATCCACAGCCGCCATCCTGCCGACTAAAAGCAGGCAGCAGCCCTCATCTATCTCATGACGGTGCAGCCTATATGCCTCGCGCATCAGACGCTTTACGCGGTTTCTGGTAACGGCATTGCCCAGTTTTTTACCCGCAGCAAAAGCTACGCGTGCCGATGGGTGAAATGCCTTACAAAAATAAATGACCATATTCCTGTTTGCCAGAGAACGGCCATAACGATAAATCTTTTGAAAATCACCGTTATCCTTCACGATGATTCGTCTGGGCAGTATCTGCTTCACTTCAAAATCCTCAAAAGTCGGTATCAGCATTACCCGCAGAAGCTTTGCATATAGCGATAATGACGGCAATAGCAGTCAGCAAAGCTGCCACTATCGCTACTTATGACAAAAGGAAAAAGAGGCCACCGTAGTGGCCACTGTTATGCGGATAACTTATGTCTTCCTCTAGCACGTCTCTTTTTGAGTACGAGGCGGCCGCCTTTAGTCTTCATGCGCTGACGGAAGCCGTGAGTCTTCTTTTTCCAGTGAACGTTGGGCTGAAAAGTCTGTTTCAATGTTTACACCTCCTTAAAAGTGCTGCCATGATTCAAATATAGCTAATAGAATTATAGACTACTGCTGATTTCATGTCAACAGATTTCCGGATACTTATTGTTGACACTCCCCATGCCTAAAGGCAGGGGATTCTTGAGAAGCTCAGCAAAAATTCTCAGCTGACTTTTATTCTCAAAGGGCTTGCCAAAAGCCCTCTACACAGTTCTTCGTATTTGAAGTTCTGCTTACTTTTTCGCAGTATATTGCACGCTCCGTTTACATCGGCATTTAGCATCCTGCCGTTTTTAGCGCGGTACAGTCCGCGGTATATTCTTTTACCGCTGAATTTGTACGTTTGCTTTTTGATCTCGCTAAAAACAGGTATTTCATCTAAATCCAAGAAACTTGCCTTTGATGTGTAGGATTCTTCCTGCTCAATGTAATTCATTTCATACCTCTCACAGAGATTTTTTATCGTCTGCAAGAGTTTACTGAAGCTGATCTGCGTAAACTGCTGATTGTTTTTTGAACCAAGATTAACATTTCGCTTGAAATCTTTGTTATAGCCGCAAATCATTGTTCCTATATCATGGGCAATGCAGTAGTTTATGATATAGCGTGCTGTTTTCTTGATGCAGTCATCAATGCGGCTGTTTCTCTTTCTCGTCAGGCTACAAATCTGCTTTGTCGTATGAAAGCCTTGCTTACTCGCAACGCTTTGCAGTTTTGCCTTGCGCTTATTCCAATATTGGTTGATTGATTTGATTTTACGTCCGTCCATGATG